>JARRBR010000101.1 GCA_029982755.1 Rhodocyclaceae bacterium | reverse complement strand
GATCGGCCTCAACGACTCGGGCGGCGCCCGCATCCAGGAAGGCGTGGATTCGCTCGGCGGCTACGCCGACGTGTTCCAGCGCAACGTGCTGGCCTCGGGCGTGATCCCGCAGATCTCGCTGATCATGGGGCCCTGCGCCGGCGGCGCGGTGTACAGCCCGGCGATGACCGACTTCATCTTCATGGTCAAGGACTCGTCCTACATGTTCGTGACCGGTCCCGAGGTCGTGAAGACCGTGACCCACGAGGAAGTCACCGCCGAGGAGCTCGGTGGTGCCGTCACCCACAACACCAAGTCCGGCGTCGCCGACCTCGCCTTCGAGAACGACGTCGAGGCGCTGATGATGACCCGCCGCCTGGTGGGCTTCCTGCCCTCGAGCAACCGCGAGAAGCCGCCCGCGATCCCCTGCGCCGACTCCGCCGACCGCATCGACATGTCGCTCGACACCCTGGTGCCGGAGAACCCGAACCAGCCGTACGACATGAAGGAGCTCATCTTCAAGATGGTCGACGACGGCGACTTCTTCGAGCTGCAGCCCGACTACGCCAAGAACATCATCATCGGCCTGGCGCGCATGGAAGGCTCGCCGGTGGGCATCGTCGCCAACCAGCCGCTGGTGCTGGCCGGCTGCCTCGACATCAAGAGCTCGATCAAGGCCGCGCGCTTCGTGCGCTTCTGCGACGCCTTCAACATCCCGGTGGTCACCCTGGTCGACGTTCCCGGCTTCATGCCCGGCACCGCGCAGGAATACGGCGGCATCATCAAGCACGGCGCCAAGCTGCTCTACGCCTACGCCGAATGCACCGTGCCCAAGGTCACCCTGATCACCCGCAAGGCCTACGGCGGCGCCTACGACGTGATGTCGTCCAAGCACCTGCGCGGCGACGTGAACCTCGCCTGGCCGAGCGCCGAGATCGCGGTCATGGGCGCCAAGGGCGCGGTCGAGATCATCTTCCGCGAGGAAAAGAACGACCCCGAGAAGCTGGCGCAGCGCGAGGCCGAGTACAAGGCCCGTTTCGCCAACCCCTTCGTCGCCGCCCACCGCGGCTT
Source organism: Rhodocyclaceae bacterium (assembly GCA_029982755.1). Classification (GTDB taxonomy): domain Bacteria; phylum Pseudomonadota; class Gammaproteobacteria; order Burkholderiales; family Rhodocyclaceae; genus Thauera. The sequence continues at coordinate 10,130 of JARRBR010000101.1, read as the reverse complement.
CATCGATGACGTGATCATGCCGCACAACACGCGCAAGCGCATCTGCCGCTCCCTGGCCATGCTGCGCGACAAGCAGCTCGACAACCCGTGGCGCAAGCACGGCAACATCCCGCTCTGATCCGCGCACGAGGAACCGACAACATGTTCAAGAAGATCCTGATTGCAAACCGTGGCGAGATCGCCTGCCGCGTCATCAAGACCGCCCGCAAGATGGGCATCCAGACCGTCGCGGTGCATTCCGAGGCGGACAAGAACGCGCTGTTCGTGGACATGGCCGACGAGGCCGTGTGCATCGGCCCGGCGCCCTCGAAAGAGTCCTACCTGGTCATCGACAAGATCATCGCCGCCTGCAAGCAGACCGGCGCCGAGGCGGTGCACCCGGGCTACGGCTTCCTGTCCGAGAACGCCGAGTTCTCGCGCCGCCTGGAAGAGGAAGGCATCAAGTTCATCGGCCCGAAGCATTACTCGGTCGCCAAGATGGGCGACAAGATCGAGTCGAAGAAGCTCGCGATCGAAGCCGGCGTGAACACCATCCCCGGCTACAACGATGCCATCGCCGGCCCCGACGAGGCGGTCGAGATCGCGAAGAAGATCGGCTACCCGGTGATGATCAAGGCCTCGGCCGGCGGCGGCGGCAAGGGCCTGCGCGTGGCCTTCAACGACAAGGAGGCGCACGAGGGCTTCAGCTCCTGCGTCAACGAGGCCCGCAACGCCTTCGGCGACGACCGCGTGTTCATCGAGAAGTACGTGCTCGAGCCGCGCCACATCGAGATCCAGGTGCTGGGCGACAGTCACGGCAACTACGTGTACCTGAACGAGCGCGACTGCTCGATCCAGCGCCGCCACCAGAAGGTCATCGAGGAGGCGCCGAGCCCCTTCGTCGATGCCGAGATGCGCCGTGCGATGGGCGAGCAGGCCGTGGCGCTGGCACGCGCGGTCAACTACGAGTCGGCCGGTACGGTCGAGTTCGTGGTCAGCGGCGCGACCAAGGAGTTCTACTTCCTTGAAATGAACACCCGCCTGCAGGTCGAGCACCCGGTCACCGAGCTGATCACCGGCCTCGACCTGGTCGAGCAGATGATCCGCGTCGCCTACGGCGAGAAGCTGCCGCTGGCCCAGGCCGACGTGAAGATCGACGGCTGGTCGATGGAATGCCGCATCAACGCCGAAGACCCCTTCCGCGGCTTCCTGCCTTCCACCGGCCGGCTGGTGAAGTTCCAGGCGCCGCAGGAGGTGCCGGGCCAGGTGCGCGTCGACACCGGCGTGTATGAAGGCGGCGAGATCTCGATGTACTACGACTCGATGATCGCCAAGCTCATCGTGCACGGCAAGGACCGCCAGCAGGCCATCGAGCGCATGCGCGACGCGCTGAACCACTTCGTGATCCGCGGCATCAGCTCCAACATTCCCTTCCAGGCCGCGCTGCTGCAGCACCCGCGCTTCTGCTCGGGCAACTTCAACACCGGCTTCATCGCCGAGGAGTATCCGCAGGGCTTCGACGCCTCGATGGTGCCGCACGACGATCCGGCGCTGCTCGCCGCCGTCGCCACCTTCGCCCGCATGCGCTACATCGAGCGCGCGGTGCAGATCGAGGGCCAGCTTGCCGGCCACGGCCGCAAGGTCGCCAGCGAGTGGGTGGTGGTCATGGGCGGCAAGCAGTACGCGATGAGCACCCAGCCGATCGAAGGCGGGCTCGCCGTCTCCCATGAGGGCAGGACCTACAACATCGTCTCCGACTGGAAGTTCGGCGACCTGCTGTTCAGCGGCACCGTCAACGGCGCGCCGATCGGCCTGCAGATCGAGCGTCGCGGCCTGCGCTACCGTATCTCGCACTTCGGCCTGCAGGTGGAGCCGATGGTGATGACGGTGCGTGCCGCGCACCTGCTGTCGCTGATGCCCGCGAAGCTGCCGCCCGACATGTCGAAGTTCCTGCTGTCGCCGATGCCCGGCCTGCTGCGCGAGGTTTCGGTCGCCGAGGGCCAGGACGTCAAGGCCGGCGAGAAGCTCGCCATCATCGAAGCCATGAAGATGGAGAACGTGCTCAAGGCCGAGCAGGACGGCAAGGTCAAGAAGATCGTCGCCAAGCCGGGCGCCAGCCTGTCGGTGGACGAAGTCATCATCGAGTTCGAGTGACCGCCATCCGGAAACCGTTTTGATCGATGGGGAGGGAGACCCGGGCCTCGGTCCGGGTGCCTGTCGGCACGAGGCCTGCGCAAGCAGGCCTCTTTTTTTTCCGGCGTCGGGCGGGAGCGGTGTCGATGCGCATCCATTCAGGGTGGGCGAGAACTTTCTTCCCTGCTGTCTGTCGTATTTGCACAAAACAAATTGGTGGCCTATCATCCGCTTGCCACCTGGCTTCCGCTTCCTGGGAGCCGCAATACGGGCCCGGGGCTGCAGTGCAGCCCGACTCACCCACCAGGGCCCGTCCACAAGAGCGCCGACGATCGCCTGTGCTGAATCTTCAGCACCCGGCCGCGGCACTGTGGGCGTCGCCCGCGCGCCGCCCCTGCACATACGAAGACAGACGAGGAGGAGGTTTCATGAGCGCTCAAGTGCATGCTCTCAAGGCCATCAACACCCGTGTGGAGGCCCCGGAGGACGGCGCCGGCCTGTTCGCCCCCGTGCCGTTCAAGGTCCATACCCAGCGCGACCTCGATCGCATCCCGCAGCTCGCCAGGCTCTCACGCGAACAGCGCTTCGAGATGAAGGTCGTGTCGTCGGTGCTGCCCTTCCGCGTGAACCAGTACGTGATCGACGAGCTGATCGACTGGGACAAGGTGCCCGCCGACCCGATCTTCCAGCTCACCTTCCCGCAGCGCGGCATGCTCGCGCCCGAGCACTACGAGCGCATCGCCGCGCTGATCCGCAGCGACGCGCCCAAGGACGAGCTCGAACGCGCGATCGACGAGGTCCGCCACGCCCTCAACCCGCATCCGGCCGACCAGATGGCGATGAACATGCCGCGCGACGAAAACGGCAACCGTCTCGACGGCATGCAGCACAAGTACCGCGAGACGGTGCTGTTCTTCCCCAGCCAGGGCCAGACCTGCCACAGCTACTGCACCTTCTGCTTCCGCTGGGCGCAGTTCGTGGGCGACAAGGAACTGCGCATCGCCTCGTCCGAGGCGCGCGAGCTGCACGACTACCTGCGCAAGCACACCGAGGTCACCGACCTGCTGGTGACCGGCGGCGACCCGATGGTGATGAAGACGCGCCACCTGCGCGACTACCTCGAGCCGCTGCTGCAGCCCGAGTTCGACCATGTCCAGACCATCCGCATCGGTTCCAAGGCGCTGACCTTCTGGCCGCACCGATTCCTGGGGGCCGAGGACGCCGACGACCTGATCCGCCTGCTGACCCAGCTGGTCGAGGCCGGCAAGCACGTCGCGCTGATGGCGCACTACAACCACTGGAAGGAGCTCGACACCGAGGCCGCGCAGGCGGCGATCCGCCGCATCCGCAGTACCGGCGTAGTGATCCGCGCGCAGGGCCCGCTGATCGCGCACATCAACGACGACCCGGCGGTGTGGGCGAAGCTGTGGAAGACGGAGGTCAAGCTCGGCCTGGTGCCGTACTACATGTTCGTCGAGCGCGACACCGGCGCGCGCAACTACTTCGAGGTGCCGCTGGTGCGCGCGTGGGAGATCTACCAGCAGGCGATCCAGCAGGTCTCGGGCCTCGCCCGCACCGCACGTGGGCCGAGTATGAGCGCCAGCCCGGGCAAGGTGGAGATCCAGGGCATCACCGAAATCGCCGGCGAGAAGGTGTTCGTGCTGCGCTTCATCCAGGGCCGCAACCCCGACTGGGTGCAGCGCCCCTTCTTCGCCAGGTACGACGACAAGGCCACCTGGCTAGACCAGCTCGTCCCCGCCTTCGGCGAGGAGAAGTGGTTCTGGCAGGACGAGTACGAGGCCATCCGCGAGGATCGCCTGGTCGCCGCCTGACGCGTGGCGTCCGCATCCGGCAGGGGCCCGCCGATGCGGGCCCCTGTGCGTTCTGGCCTGCTATGATCGAATCGTCGATCGGTGCTTGGAGCAGCGGCCATGGATTTCCGCAACGGCAGGGAAAGCAGCAACGTCGAGGACCGGCGCGGGCAGGGCGGGCGCAGGCTGGGCGGTGGAGGCAAGATCGGCATCGGCACCATCGTCCTCGCGCTGATCGCGATGTACTTCGGCATCGACCCGAGCGTGGTGCTGAACACCTCGGAGATGATGGCGCCGCCGGCGGTCGAGTCCACCCAGCCGGGGCAGCCGCGTCCGGCGGCCGAGGACGAGATGGCGCGCTTCGTGTCCATGGTGCTGGCCGACACCGAGGACACCTGGGGGCCGATCTTCAAGTCCGGCGGTGCGCAGTACCAGGAACCGGGAATGGTGCTGTATACCGGCGCCACCCGCAGCGCCTGCGGGGTGGGTCAGGCCCAGATGGGGCCGTTCTACTGTCCGGCCGACGGCAAGGTGTATCTCGACCTGTCCTTCTTCGACGAACTCGGCAGCCGCTTCGGCGCGCCGGGGGATTTCGCGCAGGCCTACGTGATCGCGCACGAGGTCGGGCACCACGTGCAGAACCTGCTCGGGATCTCGGACAAGGTGCAGCAGGCGCGCCAGCGCGTGTCCGAGCGCGAGGCCAACCTGCTGTCGGTGCGGCTCGAACTGCAGGCCGACTGCCTGGCCGGGGTGTGGGCGCATCACGCCCATCGCTCGCGCCAGGTGCTGGAGGCCGGCGACGTGGAGGAAGGCCTGGCGGCCGCCAGCGCGGTGGGCGACGACCGCATGCAGAAGCAGGCCCAGGGCTATGCGGTGCCGGACAGTTTCACCCACGGCAGCGCCGCACAGCGCGTGCGCTGGTTCCGCAACGGGCTGGAGAGCGGGGCGCTGCGCAGCTGCGACACCTTCTCGGTCGCCGCGCTCTGAGCGCGGATCCGGCCGCGGAAAGAAAGGAGGGCAGGCCCGCACGGACCTGCCCTCGTGACATCGAGCGCGCGTCTCAGTTGCCGGCGAGGCGGGCGAAGGCGTCGACCACTTCCTTCGGCGCCTGCACCAGCTCGACCAGCACGCCCTCGCCGCCGATCGGGAACTCGTCGTTGCCCTTCGGATGCAGGAAGGTGATGTCGAAGCCGGCCGCGCCGCGGCGGATGCCGCCAGGGGCGAAGCGCACGCCGTTGGCGCTCAGCCATTCCACCGCCTTGGGCAGGTCGTCCACCCACAGGCCGACGTGGTTCAGCGGGGTGGTGTGCACCGCCGGCTTCTTTTCCGGGTCGAGCGGCTGCATCAGGTCGACCTCGACCTTGAACGGGCCGCTGCCCATGGCGCAGATGTCCTCGTCCACGTTCTCGCGTTCGGAAACGAAGTTGCCGGTGACTTCGAGGCCGAGCATGTCGACCCACAGGGTCTTGAGCTTCTCCTTGCTCGGGCCGCCGATGGCGATCTGCTGGATGCCGAGGATCTTGAACGGGCGTTGGGACATGGCAGCTTCCTGAGTGACTGAAGTTAAGAATTCATAATTATAGCGAGCAAGGGCGCGGCGCGCGCGGCCCGCATTCCGTCCCGGCGCGGATCACTTCCATTCGACCTGGGCCGAGAACAGGTAGCCCGCGCCGTACACTGTCTTGATCATGCGCGGATTCTGCGGGTCGTCGTCGAGCTTGCGGCGCAGGCGCGAGATGCGCACGTCGATGCTGCGGTCGAAGGGATCGACGTCGCGTTCGCCGAGCAGCTGCTCGCGCGACAGGATCTTGTTCGGCCGCCGCAGCAGGGTGGAGAGCAGTCCGGCCTCGGCCGCCGACAGCGAGATCTCGCGCCCGTCGGGGGCGGTGAGGGCGTGGCGGCTGACGTCGAACGTCCAGCCGGCGAAGCGCGCGGTGTTGCGTTCGCTCGTCATCTCGGCTGCCGGCGCGCGCTGGTAGCGGCGCAGGATCGAGCGCACCCGCGCGACCAGCTCGCGCGGCTCGAAGGGCTTCACGATGTAGTCGTCGGCGCCGAGCTCGAGACCGAGCACGCGGTCGGTGACGTCGTTGCGTCCGGTGAGGATCAGCACCGCGCACGGGCTGCCGTCCTGCAGCTCGCGCACCACCTGCATGCCGTCCATGTCGGGCAGGCCGAGGTCGACGATGCACAGATCGGGCGGCGACTGGCGTGCGCGCGCGAGCAGCTGGCGGCCGGTGCCTACGTGCTCGCAGCGGAAGCCGTACTCGCCCAGGCTCATGCAGATCAGGCGCGCGATTTCCGCGTCGTCCTCGAGGACGTACAGGGTGGGCTGGGACATCTCGGACGGGCTCAGGGGCATTGCGGCGGGGCCTCCTTGGCGGCTGTGGCATTGAGCAGGGTGGAGAGTACGGCAGCGAGCGCCTGCTGATCGAAGGGCTTGCGCAGGGTGGGCACGTCGTCGGGCAGGTCGTCGATCGGGCCGCTGTCGCTGGCGTAGCCGGTGACGAGCAGGATCGGCAGCTGCGGGCGGAGCGCGCGGGCGCGCCGTGCGAGTTCGCGTCCGCCGATGCCGCCCGGCATCACCGTGTCGCTGACCAGCAGGGCGATGTCGTCGATGTTCTCGAGCAGGGCGAGCGCCTCGACGCCGTCGACGGCCTCGATGACCGGATAGCCGAGCCCGGTCAGCTGCATGCGCAGGACCTTGCGCACCTCCGGCTCGTCCTCGACCAGCAGCACCGGACCGTCGAGGGCGGGCTGCAGGGCGGGGCTGATGGGCAGGGGGGCGGCGATGCGTTCGTGGGCGTCCGCCACCGGCAGCACGAAGCGCACATGGGTGCCGCGGCCCGGCGTGCTGCGGATGCGCACGTTGCCGCCCGACTGGCGCACGAAGCCATACACCATCGACAGCCCCAGGCCGCTGCCCCCGCCGAAGGGCTTGGTGGTGAAGAAGGGCTCGAACACGCGCTGCAACACGGCGGGCTCGATGCCCTTGCCGGTGTCGCCGACGTCGATCTGCACGTAGTCGCCCGGCGGCACCTCGCTTACCCTGGCGAGCGCCGGATCGAGGTGGCGCAGCAGCACCGAGATCGTCAGCTCGCCGCCTTCGGGCATGGCGTCGCGGGCGTTGATCGCCAGATTGAGGATCGCGTTCTCGAGCTGGTGCGGATCGGCCAGCGCATGCAGGGGGGCGTCGGGAAGGCGCAGCTGGATGCGGATCGTCTCGCCCAGGGTGCGCGCCAGCAGGTGGGTCATGTTGCGCACCAGGGCCCCGACCTCGACCGCGGTCGGTTCCAGCGTCTGCCGGCGGGAAAAGGTGAGGAGGCGGCGGATCAGCTCGGCGCCGCGGCGGGCGGCCTGCAGCGAGGGGTCGACGAACTCGGCGCCGGCGCCGCTGCCGATGCGCTGCTGCAGCGCGGACAGGTTGCCGATGATGATGGTGAGCAGGTTGTTGAAGTCGTGGGCGAGGCCGCCGGTGAGCTGGCCCACCGCCTCCATCTTCTGCGCCTGCACCAGCGCGGCCTGGCTGGCCTTCTGCTCCGTGATGTCGATCGACATCACGAAGAAGCCCACCGTGCGCCCCTCGGGCGTGCGTTCGGGCACCAGCACGCTGCGCGCGTGGACCGTCTGGCCGTTGGCGAGCTGGCGCGCGTACTCGTAGCTCACCTGCTCGCCCTCGCGGGCGCGATCGAGGTGCGGCCGGATCTGCTCGTAGGTCTCGTCGCCGAAGACCTCGCGGATGCTGCGCCCCGGGATCGAGTCCTTGGTCAGCCCGAACCAGTCGGCATAGCCCTTGTTGGCGAAGCGGTAGATGTCGTCGTGGTCGATGTAGGCGATCAGCGCCGGGATCGAGTCGATGATCAGCTGCAGCCGGTTCTCGCTGCGGCGCAGCGCGGCGGCGATGTCGTCGATCTCGATGTTGGCCTGGGCCAGGCGCGCGTTGGCGGCCTCGAGCTCGGCGGTGCGCTCGCGCACCCGCGCCTCGAGCTGGGCGTTCTGCTGCTCGATCACCTCGGCGTAGCGGCGCTGCTCGGTGATGTCCGTCCACAGCGACACGAAGCCGAGGTTGGGGATCGGCACGCCGCGCACCGCCAGGATGCGGCCATTGGGGCGGGCGCGCTCGACGTAGTGCGGCTGGAAGCTGCGCGCCGCGGCGACACGCTGGCGTACCAGGGTGTCGACGTCGCCCGGGCCGTACTCACCGCGCTCGGCGTTGAAGCGCGCGAACTCCTCGAAGGGGGTGCCGACCCGCACCATCGACTCCGGAAAGTCGAGCAGGCGCAGCATGGCCTTGTTCCAGGTCACCAGCTTGGGCGTGGCGTCGAAGACCGCGATCGCCTGATCGAGCAGATCCAGCCCGGCGAGCAGCAGGTCGTAGCGCCGGCGCTGCTCGGGCGACAGGGCGGAATAGGGCATGCCTTCCTGTTCGGCTTTCGCCATCGGTGGCGGTCTCCAGCTTCGTATTTGTCGGTGTGATCTTTGCACAAAGCCCGGTTGCGGGGCAGCGCGGTTTTCCCTCGCGCGCCGGATGGTGGCGAATATATAACGTTGACGTCAACGGAAATCGCGGCCGCGCGCCGCCCCGGGCCCTGCGCGGCGGATCGAGCGATCAGGCGTCCGGCGTCCGCCGCTCGTCGGCGCGTGCAGAGGACGACTGGCGCTGCGCCAGCTGCTGACGGAAGCGTTCGGGCGACACCCCGGACCAGGACATGAAGGCGCGGTAGAAGGTCGAGGCGTCGGCATAGCCGAGGTCGGCGGCGATGCGCGCGATCGACTGCGTGGTCTTGGTCAGGCGCGCGTAGGCGATGTCGCGGCGGGTGGCCTCCTTGATGGTGCGGAAGCTCGCACCTTCTTCCTCCAGCCGGCGGTGCAGGGTGCGCGGCGACAGGTGCAGCCGGTCCGCCACCTCCTCGAGCGCGAGGTTGGTCGGCAGGGCGGCGCGCAGCAGGTCGCGGACGCGGAACACCATCTCGCGGTCGCGCCGGTACAGCATGGTGATCTTGCCCGGGGCGCCGTCGAGGAATCCGGCGAGCGCGGCGTCGTCGCGGCGTAGCGGCAGGTCCAGCAGGTTGGCCTGCAGGCGGGCGGCCAGGCACGGCGCCTCGAAGCTCGAATGCTCGGTGTAGACCAGCGTGTAGTCGTCGGCGTGGGCCGGGCGGGCGTAGGGGAAGGCGACCGCGTCCAGCGCCAGGCCACGGCCGACGAACCAGCTCGCCACCCCGTGCAGCAGGCGCAGCAGCCATTCGTAGGCGAACACCCGCGCCGCGGCATCGCGCGCCTCGCCCAGGCTGTCGGCGTCGTCGATCAGGAGTTCGGCGCGCGGGCCGTTGCGCTGCAGCTCGATGCGGAAGGCCGGGAGCACGATGCGCAGGAAGCGGATCGCGCGCGCCAGCGCTTCGCCGAGCGTGGGTGCGCCCAGCATCGCGCGGCACAGGAACTCGAAGCTGCCCGTCGGCATGGCTTGCGGCAGCAGGCCGAAGGCTTCGTCATCGAGCGCTTCGACGCACAGGTTGTACAGCAGGGCGTAGCGCTCGACCGGGATGCGGCTGGCCGCATCTGCAATGTCGATGCCTGCGCGCGCCAGCAGCGGGGCGGGATCGTGGCCGTGCCGGACGAGGCCGGCGAGCATGCCGGTGACGAAACCGGGGGCGACCGTGGCGCGGCCGCGGCGCGGGCGGCTTGCGCCGGGTGCGGGGTTGGTCGGCATCGAGGAGCTGGGCATCGGCGGGCGTGGCGGCCACCGCGATTCCTTGCGGCAGACGGCGATGAGGATTCGGGGCGCCGGCTCGGGGCATGGGGGGCGACGACCCTGGACAAGGTATCGATTGGCGGATTTTGCATGATTGGCGTCCGCAAGCGCAATGGCAATCGGGTTCGCAGGCTTCTAAGATTGCAGAGTTGGCCCAGTGGCCCCCTATCCAACCGGAGACGACCGACATGACCGACCTGAGCGTTGCGCACAAGCTCTCGCCCTACAAGCCGAAGAACAAGGTGCGTTTCGTCACCGCAGCGGCGCTGTTCGACGGCCACGACGCCTCGATCAACATCATGCGCCGCATCCTGCAGTCGACCGGCTCCGAGGTCATCCACCTCGGCCACAACCGTTCGGTCGGCGAGATCGTCAATGCCGCGCTGCAGGAAGACGTGCAGGGCATCGCCATCACCAGCTACCAGGGCGGCCACGTCGAGTTCTTCAAGTACATGATCGAC
>JARRBR010000100.1 GCA_029982755.1 Rhodocyclaceae bacterium | reverse complement strand
GAGCGGGAAACGAGTCTCGAACTCGCGACCTCAACCTTGGCAAGGTTGCGCTCTACCAACTGAGCTATTCCCGCTCGGGAAAGACCGCCATTATAGGCAAGAATCCTGGAGTGTCAACTTCTTCGTTCTGATTTCTTGGTGCCGACTCGTTTGCACGGTCCACGAACCGCCTAGTTGCCGCTCCTGCCCTGCAGCAGGGGCATCGCGCGATGCAGGTAGTAGCCCATCGACCACAGCGTCAGCGCGGCGGCGACATAGATCAGGATGTTGCCGACGACGCGCATGTCCACACCGTACAGCGGCGCATTGAACAGCAGCAGCGGGATCGCCACCATCTGCGCGGCGGTCTTGAGCTTGCCGACATAGGCCACCGCCACGCTCGCCGACTGGCCGACCCGCGCCATCCACTCGCGCAGCGCGGAGATGGTGATCTCGCGGCCGATGATGACCACCGCGATCAGCGCGTCGACGCGCGAAAGCTGGACGAGCAGGATCAGCGCGGCGGCCACCATCAGCTTGTCCGCGACCGGGTCGAGGAAGGCGCCAAAGGCCGAGGTCTGTCCGAGCGCGCGCGCCAGATAGCCGTCGAACCAGTCGGTCACCGCCGCCGCGACGAAGATCAGCGTGGCGACGAGGTTCTTCGTCGCCATCGGCATGACCGCGTCCGGCAGGTAGAAGATGCCGACGAAGATCGGGATCAGGACGATGCGCGCCCAGGTCAGCGCGTTCGGGATATTGAGCGGCATGCCGTTGCGCATCTCGCATGAATTCGGGAGAGCCGAGTATATATCCGCTCGCGGCTCCCGACCCGCACAGATGGTGCACACAGGGCGGAAGGCTGTCTGTAACATCACGGTTCGACTGCGATCCATAGCGCATCACCCCGCCCCTCCCGTTTCGACTTTCCCCGCTTGCCCTCCGCGATGCACGACATCCTGCAATCGGCTGCCTGGACCGCCCTCGCGTCCCGCCGTGACGCCCTCCTCTCGACCACGCTGCGCGAACTGTTCCGCGCCGATCCGCTGCGTGGCCGGCACATGCAGGCGAGCGCCTGCGGGCTGACGCTGGACTACGCGAAGAACCTGCTGTGCGCGGACAGCCTCGGTCTGCTGCTGAAGCTCGCCGAAGAGGCCGGACTGCAGGCGGCCATCGCCGCGATGTTCGCGGGCGAGCGCATCAACACCACCGAGGGGCGCGCGGTCCTGCACGTGGCCCTGCGCTGCCCGCCCGACACGCCCTGGCTGGTCGATGGGGTGGATGTGGGCGCCGAGGTGCATGCGGTACGCCGGCGCATGGCGGCGTTCGCGATCCGGGTGCGCGCGGGCGAATGGCGGGGCTGGCGCGACGACGCGATCACCGACGTGGTCAATATCGGCATCGGCGGCTCGGACCTCGGCCCCGCGATGGTGTGCGAAGCGCTCAAGGACGAGATCCATCCGGGCCTGCGCATGCATTTCGTCTCGAACGTGGACGGCGTGCACATCGGCGACGTGCTGCGCCACTGCCGGCCCGAGACCACGCTCTTCATCGTCGCCTCGAAGACCTTCACCACCCAGGAGACCCTGGCCAACGCCCGCGCCGCCCGCGCCTGGCTGCTCGCACATGCCGGCGACGAAGGCGCGATCGCCCGTCATTTCGTCGCGGTGTCGACCAACGCCGCCGCGGTGCGCGGCTTCGGCATCGACACCGAGAACATGTTCGGCTTCTGGGACTGGGTCGGCGGACGCTTCTCGCTGTGGAGTGCGATCGGCCTGCCGATCATGCTCGCGCTCGGCCCGGAGCGCTTCGACGCCCTGCTCGCCGGCGCCCATGCGATGGACGAGCACTTCCGCCGGACCCCGTTCGCATCGAACCTGCCGGTGCTGATGGCGCTGATCGGCATCTGGAACGTCGACTTCCTCGACGCCCCCAGCCAGCTGATCGCGCCCTACCACCAGCGCCTGCATCGCCTGCCGGCCTACCTGCAGCAGCTCGACATGGAATCGAACGGCAAGTCGGTGCGCCACGACGGCAGCCCCGTGCCCTGCCGCACCAGCCCGATCCTGTGGGGCGAACAGGGGATCAACGGCCAGCATGCCTACTTCCAGCTCGTGCACCAGGGCACGCAGCCGGTGGCGGTGGATTTCATCGGCGTACTCGACGCCGGGCGCGAGGACGAGAACCTGCACCGCATCGCCTTCGCCAACCTGGTGGCCCAGGCCGAGGCGCTGATGCGTGGGCGCACGGCCGACGAGGCCGCGGCCGAGATGCGCGCCGCCGGCCTGCCCGAGGCGCGCATCCGCGCTCTGCTCCCGCACCGCGTGTTCCCCGGCAACCGGCCGAGCAACACCCTGCTGCTCAAGCGCCTCGACGCCTTCACCCTCGGCGCGCTGCTGGCCGCCTACGAGCACCGCACCTTCGTGCAGGGCGTGATCTGGGGCGTCAACAGCTTCGACCAGTGGGGCGTGGAACTCGGCAAGCAGCTCGCCGCGCGCGTGCTCGACGAACTCGATCCGCAGGCAGCCTCGCTCGCCGAAGACGCGCACGACAGCAGTACGCAGGGGCTGATCGAACGCTACCGCGCAGCGCGGCGCGAGGACTCGCTCAGGGCTTGAGCGCCACCCAGCCCGGGTGATCGTACTCGCGGCCGTAGAAGTTCAAGGTTTCCACCACGCGCAGGAGCCCGAGGCGCTTGCCCGCCACGCGCGGCGCGGTGCGCATCAGGCCGGCGCCGTCGCCGATGTCGCCCAGCGTCCATTGCAGATGGCGCCCGGCGCGACTGTGGAAGTCGCGTCCGGCGGTGATAGCAGCGAGCTGGCGGTCGATCTCGGCGGCGAGCGCAAGGTAGTCCGCGTCCCCCATCGGCTGGGCGGCGTCCGCCCGCAGGCGTGCGTCGACGGTGTCGCGCAGGGCGGTCATCGCCGTGCGCAGGGCCTCGTCGGTCGGACGTGGCAGCTGGTCGGCGGGCGACTGCAATTTCGGCGAGGGACGCGGATCTGCGTCGGCGAACGCTGGCGCCGGGCCAGCGATGAGCGCGGCGAACGCCAGCGCGGCGGCAAGAAGGGTGGAACGCATGCAGAGCCTCCGGACGGAAAATCGTACGGCCCCATGCTATTCCCGCGCACAGCCGGCCGCATTGAAGCGGATCAAGTACGGGCACCAGCGTGGATCGTCCGCCGCCAGCGGAACTTTATTGCTGCGCCGCATCCCTTAAACTGCGTCCCGTCTTCGTGGCGGCATCGAGCGCCACGCCGCCTGCCTCGCAATCGCAGTTTCGGGTCGTGCGTGCTCGCGCCGCCACCCGACCGTACGCACAACGCAAACAATGGATTCAACGATGCCCCGAACGAAGTTCGCCACCCGTCTCGCCCTCGCCGCCCTGTCCGCCCTCATCCTCGCCGGCTGTTCCAGCGAAGTCGCCGACACCCATCCGGAGCAGCCCGTCACCAAGCGCCGCGACGCCTTCAAGGCGATGCTGCGCAGCTTCGAACCGATGGGCACGATGCTCAAGGACAGGCGCTACGACGCCGACGCCTTCGCCAAGCTGGCGGACGAGTTCGGTCGCCTGCGCGACGCGCCGTGGTCACACTTCGGCGCCGACACCAACTACCCGCCGACCAAGGCCAAGCCGGCAGTGTGGGAAAAGCCCGCGGAATTCGATCAACGCCGCCAGGAGTTCGTCGCCGCCACCGATCGCCTGCTCGCTGCCGCCGCGGCGCGGAACGAAGCAGAGGTGCGCACCACCTACGCGGCCGCCCAGGACAGCTGCAAGGCCTGCCACCGCGACTTCCGCAAGTAGGCTGTGTCGCGCTTCAGCCCGCAGGCGTGACGAAACGCGCGCCCTGCCAGCTGCCGCGGCGCGCCAGTTCGGCGCTCAAGCGCGGCGCGAGCTCGGACAGGCGCATGTTCCATTGCGGCGCCAGCTTGAGGGCCGGCGGCACCTCGCTGCCCAGGCGCTGCAGCAGGATGTCGGGCGACAGGCGCTCGACGAAGTCGGCCAGCAGCTCGATGTAGGCCTCCTCGTCGAGCAGCGGGACGCTGGCCGGGTCGCGCTGCCAGTCGCGCGCCATCGCCGTGCCGCGCACGAGCTGGAGCTGGTGCAGCTTGAGCGCCCTGAGCGGCAAGGCCGACAGCCGCGCGGCGCCGTCCAGCATCGACTCCCGGGTCTCCCCCGGCAGCCCGAGGATGAGGTGTGCGGTCACCCCCAGCCCGCGCGCCGCAGCGCGCTCGATCGCATCGACGCCGCAGGCGAAATCGTGGCCGCGATTCACCCGCTGCAGCACCGCGTCGTCGCAGGACTCGATGCCGATCTCGAGCTCGATGATGTGGCTGGCGGCGAGCTCGGCGAGGTAGTCGAGCACGGTGTCGGGCAGGCAGTCGGGACGCGTGCCGATGGCGAGCCCGCTGATCCGCGGATGCGACAGCGCTTCCTCGTAGCAGGCGCGCAGACGCGCGAACTCGCCATAGGTGTTGCTGTAGCTCTGGAAATAGGCGATGAAATGCCGCGTTCCCGGATAGCGGCGGTCTAGAAAACCCAGCCCGGTGTCGATCTGGGCGTGGATGCCGTCGCGCCGATCGAGATAGCCCGGGGTGAAGCCAGCGTTGTTGCAGAAGATGCAGCCGCCGGTGCCGAGCGCGCCGTCGCGATTGGGACAGGTGAAGCCCGCCGCCACCGAGACCTTCTGCACACGGCCACCATGGCGCCGCCGGACATGGTCGTTCCAGGCGTTGTAGCGCCGCGCGCCGAAGGGCGATCCCTGCGCCTCCATCCGCGAAGTCGCGGACGGACGGTCGGACGGGCTGTCGAGGCGGGCGAGCATGATGGTCGGACTGCGATGCGATGAGTTCGACGAAGGGCACGCAGTGTGCCCGACCGGGGCGCAAGCGCCTTGATCAGACGCAAACGCGGGAGAGCGCGCCCGGATCGGGTCAGCCGCGTCCCGCGCGGCGGGACACCGCTGGCGCCGCATGGCAGACGGGGAAAAATGGCGAAGCGGGCCGGAGAGTTCCATCGCGCCGTCGCTGCCGGGGGCAAGACCGTTGAGGGGGGACGATCACGCAGCGTTCGCGACTCGGCCCTGCTTCGCACGAGGAGTTAAAAGCAACGGCCGTGCCACCACGCGACTCAGCGGAATCAAGCCACTTTCGCCTCGTGCGCGGACGCTGGCGGCTGCCAGCACCTGCCTGACGCGCGCTTTTCCTGCCACTTTGGCAGTTTTGGCAGCCACCAACCAGACGCGATCGCCACCCCGGATCAGGACTCCCGCTCGCCCGCCGTCGCGCCATCGGCCGGCGCTCCAGCGCGCCCGTCCGCCAGCCCGAGCTCGCGAAGCCTGCGATACAGGGTGCGCTCGCTGATGCCGAGCCGGCGCGCGAGTTCGCGACGGCTGCCGCGATGGGTGCGCACCGCGCGCAGCAGCGCCTGGCGCTGCACCTCCTCGAGATCGAGCGGCTCACGCTGCACGGTGGTGCTGCGGGGCTGTCGGAGCATCGAGTCGGGATCCTCGCCGTCGGTGAGTTCCGGATGCAGGACCTCCTCGGGCAGATGCTCGGGACTGATGAGTTCGCCGTCGCACATCAGGCTGGCGCGCTCGAGCACGTTGCGCAGTTCGCGCACGTTGCCGGGGAACGGGTACGCACACAGCAGCCGCAGCGCCGCCGGCGACAGCGTGAGGCGACGCTTGGGCGCCACCCGTTCGAGCAGGGAGTCGATCAGCAGCGGCAGGTCGCCATCGCGCTCGCGCAGCGGCGGCACGGCGATCGGGAAGGTGTTGATGCGGAAGTACAGATCCTGCCGGAAGCTGCCCTCGGCGATCATGCGCTTGAGCGGGCGGTGGGTGGCCGAGACCAGGCGGATGTCGGCGCGGCGCAACTCGGTGGAGCCGACCCGACGGTAGGTGCCGGTCTCGAGCAGGCGCAGCAGCTTGACCTGCATTGCGAGCGGAATGTCGCCGACCTCGTCGAGGAACAGCGTGCCGCCGCTGGCCGCCTCCACCAGGCCGGGCTTGCGTGCGGTGGCGCCGGTGAAGGCGCCGCGCTCGTGGCCGAACACCTCGCTCTCGAAGAGGGTCTCGGGCAGGCCGGAGCAATCGACCACCACGAACGGCCCTTCCGCTCGCCGGCTGGCCTCGTGCACCGCGCTGGCGAGCAACTCCTTGCCGGTGCCCGACTCGCCCTGCAACAGCACGCTCGCATCCGAGGGCGCGACGCGGGCGATCAGCTCGAGCATGCGCTGGAAGGCAGGCGAGCGCCCGATCAGGCCGCGATGGTCCGACACCCCGCGGGCGACGTGCATCGGCTCCATCTTCTCGATGAACCACGCGATCTCTCCGCTTGCGTCGCGCACCGGGGAGAGCTCGATGTTCACGTACTCCTCGCCGCGCGGCGTGTGGTGCAGGTGCAGCACCCGCTCGCGCTGGCCCGACGCCAGGCTGCGCGCCAGCGGGCAGGATTCTCCGGCGCGATCGCAGGGGACGCTGTAGTGGTGGCTGACGTCGTAGCAGGTGCGCCCCACGACGTTGCGCCCATCGGGCCATGACGCCCGGTAGGCCGCATTGGCGGCGATGATGCGGTAATCGCGGTCGCACAGGATGTGCGGCTCGGTCAGGGTCTCGAGAAAGGAGACCAGCTCGGGCAAGGGGCGGGTATCGGGCGGCATGAGCTGTCATTCCTGGCGGATGCTCTGCCAGCAGTCTGCCGCGCTGACAGCTGGCGCGTCAATCACGGTGCCCGGCCTCCCGCGATCACCCTGCTCCGGGTGCCCCGACGCCGGTCCGACAGCGGCAAGCAAACCAAAAACCTGAAGGACGGCATCAAGCCGGCCACGCCGGCCGACATGCGCGCCGCGCTACTGGAGCCGGACCGCAAGGTGATCGGATGCTGAAGGCAGCTAGTCGAGACGACGCGGCATCGTCACGGCAGGGAAGCGGCCGTTCCCACCGCCTCGGGCACGCTCGAACTCGGAACCCGAAGGTATCGCTCGACCCCCGGTTCGATTACAACTGCAGTTGAATACGCCGACCAGGAACAACGATGATTTCCCCGGCCTCCTCCGCCACGCCTGCCGCTGCCAGATCTGCGTGCCCGAGTAAGTCCCTCAGTCAGCACGAACCGCCACCAGGAGCTCCCCCCATGCCCCAGGCAGACATCCGGTCCTTCTTCGACGCGGCCACCAGCACCGTAACCCACGTCGTGTCCGACCCCGCGACGGCGCGCGCCGCGATCATCGACAGCGTGCTCGACTACGACCCCAGGTCGGGGCGTACCGCGCGCGCTTCGGCCGACGCCGTCATCGCCTACCTGCGCGACGCCGGGCTGCAGGTCGACTGGCTGCTCGAGACCCACGCCCACGCCGACCACCTTTCGGCTGCGCCCTACCTCAAGCAACAGCTGGGCGGCAAGATCGCCATCGGCGCGCACATCCGCCAGGTGCAGGGCGTTTTCAAGGACATCTTCAACGCCAAGGACATGAGCACCGATGGCGCCGAATTCGACCACCTGTTCGAGGACGGCGAACGCTTCCGCATCGGCGAGCTCGAGGTCGAGGTGATGCACACGCCCGGCCACACGCCGGCCTGCCTCAGCTACCTCGTCGGCCAGGACGCTTTCGTCGGCGACACCCTGTTCATGCCCGACTACGGCACCGCGCGCTGCGACTTTCCCGGCGGCGATGCTGCCACGCTGTTCCGCTCGATCCGCAAGCTCCTGTCGCTGCCGCCCGAGACGCGCCTGCACCTGTGCCATGACTACCCGCCCGACGACCGCGCCCCGGTGTGGGAAACCACGGTGGCCGCGCAGCGGGCGAAGAACATCCACGTCCATGACGGCGTGGCCGAGGCCGACTTCGTCGCCATGCGCACCGCGCGCGACCGCACGCTCGCCATGCCGACGCTTATCCTGCCCGCGATCCAGGTCAATGTGCGTGCCGGCAGGCTGCCGCCGGCCGAGGACAACGGCGTGCATTACCTGAAGATCCCGATCGACCTGCTGTAGGCGCGCCGGCCTCGACTTGCGGGGACTCACGCGCTGGTCACATCGTCCTCGCCGATCAGCACCCGGCTCGTCGACAGCCACTTGTGCGGCGGGATCTCGAGGTTGGTCGGTGCGGGCTGGCTGAGGAACACCCGTCCGGCCAGGTCGAAGATCGAACCGTGGGACGGGCACAGGAAACCGCCAGGCCAGTCCTCGCCCATGCCGCTGGTGGCGCCGGGCGAGAACTTCTCCGACGGCGAGCAGCCGAGGTGGGTGCAGATGCCGATCACCACGAGGTATTCCGGATTGATCGAGCGATGGCGGTTGGCGGCGTAGCCGGGCTGCTGGGGCTCGGCCGACGCAGGGTCGACCAGCCGCGGCTCGTGCCCTTCCAGGCCGTCCACCATCTCGGGCGTGCGGCGCAGGATCCACACCGGCTTGCCACGCCACTCGACGGTCATCATCTCGCCGGCCACGAGCTTGCCGACGTCGGCCTCGACCTGGGCACCGGCATCGCGCGCGCTGCTCAAGGCGGCGGCGCCAGCCTTCTCGGCAGCGAGCCTTTCCACTCTGCCCGTGGCCCCGGCGCACGGCACGCCGTGAGCGACATCCCGCAGCCGGACAAGCCTGTGTGACCGCGGTCACAAAGCCCTGCCGAGTTCATGGCTATTTCCGAACATGCTTATATGCTTCTAAAAAAGCACAAATGAAGAATGGCCGAGCGATCCAGGATCGCGCCCACGCCGGGAAGGAGACGAACATGTCACGCACACCAGAACCACCCTCCGGATCACCCTCGATCGCCCCTGCCGCTTCGTCGGTGGATGCCGGGCGTCGCCGTCTGCTGTTCGGCGCCTCCGTGGTGCCGGTCGCCGCCGCCACCGGCCTGACGGTCGGATCCGCGCCCGCCCGCGCGGCGCTGAAGACCTCGGCCCGCATCGTCATTGCCGGCAGCGGCCTCGGCGGTCTGGCGGCCGCGAACCGCCTGGCGCGCGAGCTCGACGGGGCGAAGATCACCATCGTCGACCGCAAGGAGATCCACAACTACCAGCCCGGCTACACCCTCGTCGCAACCGGAGTATGGCCGGTCGAGAAGGTCAGCGACCGCAACGCCGACCTGATTCCCGCGGGGGTGGAGTGGGTCAGGGAGATGGTCGCCGAGTTCGACCCCGAAGCCAACGCGGTCGTCACCGACAGCGGGCGTCGCATCGAATACGACTACCTGATCGTCGCCACCGGCCTGCAGATCGACTTCGCCCAGATCGAAGGCATGGACGTCGCCGCCATCGGCAGCAACGGCCTGGGCTGCGTCTATCCGAGCCCGCAGGCGGCCCAGGCCACCTGGCAGGCGATGGACGCCTACCGCCAGAAAGGCGGCAAGGCGCTGATGACCCTGCCCGCCACCCCGCTCAAGTGCGCGGGCGCACCGCTGAAGATGACCTTCATGGTGGTCAACCGTCTGCGCCAGGCCGGCACCCGCGAACGGTCGCAGGTGGAGTTCCACTCCGCACTGGACAACATCTTCAGCGTGCCGCGCATCAACCAGGAGGTGCTCGCGCGCTGGGACAAGCTCGGCGTGCCGGTCACCTTCAACAGCAAGCTGGTGGCGATCGACGTCGGCGCCCGCCGCGCCACCTTCACCAGCCCCGAGGGCGAACGCAGCGAGCTCGACTACGACTTCATCCACGTCGTGCCGCCGATGCGTGCCCCGGATGTGGTGAAGAACAGCCCGCTGTCGTGGAAGGAAGGGGGTTTCGCGGCCGGCGGCTGGCTCGAGGTGGACAAGGAGACCTTGCGCCACCGCCGCTTCCCCAACGTGTTCGGCATCGGCGACATCAACGGCACGCCCAAGGGCAAGACCGCCGCGACCGTGAAGAAGAGCACGCCGCTGGTGGTCAGCAACCTGCTCGACGTCATCGCCGGCCGCGAGCCCGCGCAGAAGTTCGACGGCTACACCTCCTGCCCGCTGCTGTTGCGCGAGGGCGCCGCGCTGCTGGTCGAGTTCGACTACGAGAACCGCCTCATCCCATCGCTGCCGATGATCGATCCGCTGCAGGACAGCTACTTCGCCTGGGTCATGAAATACCGCCTGCTCAAGCCCGCCTACATGGCGGTGGCCAAGGGCCGGGTCTGAGGGAGGACACGACATGTACGAGATCTGGCTGACCCTGAACATCCTTTTCGAACTCGCCCTGCAGTACCTGCCGGCGGTGGTCGCCATCGCGGCATTGTGGCTCGCCTTGATGGGGGTGGCGGCGAGCCGCGGCAACGCGGGCTGGTGCAAGGCGGTGAAACCGGCGTTGGTGGTCTTCGTGGTGGTGACCGCGATCACCTTCTTCATCACCCCGGGAATGACCAGGTCCTCCTTCGCCAACATGGGCTACTGGGTGGACTGGGGGAATCTCTTCCTCTACGCCGCCGGCTTCGGTGGCGTCGCCGCTGCGCTGGTATGGCCGCTCGCCGCGATGATGCGCCGCGCCGGTTGAGTTACACCATCAGGCGCCGGGGCGTCCATCACGGCGCCACGGCGCATTCCATTTCCGACCACATGAGGAGCACCCGATGAAACGCCTTCTGATCGCCGCCGCAATCGGCATCGCCAGCCTCGCCGCCCAGGCGACCGACATCGCGATCTCGGCGCAGGACGCCTACGCCAAGATCCAGAAGCAGGAGAGGAACGTCCTCTTCATCGACGTGCGCGATCCGGTCGAGATCATGTTCGTCGGCTTCACCGATGCGGTGCATGCCAACGTTCCCTTCATGCTCGTCGACCGCACGCAGTGGAACGCCGAGAAGGGGGTTTTCCGCCTCTACCGCAACCCCGACTTCATCAACCAGGTCAAGCTGCAGCTCGCCAAGCGCGGCCTGAGCTCGGACGCCGAGATCATCACCCTGTGCCGCTCCGGCAGCGAGCGCGGCGAGCCGAGCGCCGCCCTGCTGCGCGAGAACGGTTTCCCGAACGCACGTTTCGTCGTCAACGGCTTCCAGGGCGCCGCGCTCAAGGACGGCCCGCAGGCCGGCATGCGGCTGCAGAACGGCTGGCAGAACAGCGGCCTGCCGTGGTCGGCGAAGATGAATCCGGAGAAGATCCATCGCGTCGACAGGCCTTGAACAGGGCTGGAACCGGCGGTCCCGTCCCGCACCGGCAAGCGCCGGCCCCCGTCCCCCCTTAACAGGATGTTGATTTAATTGACCTTCCTGCATCCGTGCGGACTCTACGGCTGATATAATTACGTTCGCATTACGACACCAATTATTCCCATGCGCGG
>JARRBR010000011.1 GCA_029982755.1 Rhodocyclaceae bacterium | reverse complement strand
CAGGAACTTGGCCAGCGCGATCGTCGACACGAAGCCGAGCAGGGCGATGATCAGCGCCGCCTCGAAATAGATCTGGCTGCCGTGACGGATGCCCAGCATGAGGGCGAGCAGCATGGTGCACATCCACAGCGTGTCGAGCGCCAGCACGCGGTCCTGCGCCGACGGACCGATCATCAGGCGCAGCGTGCACAGCAGCATTGCCAGCACCACGCAGGCGAGCGCGAACAGGGTCGCCGCCGACAGCAGCGTTGCGGGCGTCATTTGCGTTCTCCTCGGTCTTCCGCTTCCGCGCTTTCGAACACCTCGATGATCGGCTGTTCGTAACGCGTCTTGATGGTGTCCACCCACCACGCCTCGTCGTGCAGGTCGAACACGTGCAGCAGCAGTTCGTGGCTGTCCGGGATGATCTCCACCCACACCGTGCCCGGGGTCGAGTTGATCAGGCAGGACAGCAGGGCGAGCCCATGCGGGCTGCGCAGGTCGAGCGGCACGCGGATGAACTGCGAATTCACGTCGGCCGAGCGTCGCAGCAGGATGATCTGGCTGACGTTGAAGCAGGAGCGCACGATCTCGATCGCCGAGAACCACAGCAGGCGGAACAGGGCCAGCGGGCGGCGGATGCGGGCATGGCCATGGGGCTGCAGCGGGCGCGCCAGCAGCGGGGCGAGGATCGCCAGTGCGCCGCCGAGCAGCCAGTGCCCCGCGGCGACGCTCTGGTTCAGCAGCAGCCACATCAGCAGCAGGCTGGCGGACAGCAGCGGCGAGGGCAGCCAGCGCTTCATCGGACCGCCTCCGCGCCCGACACGCGCTGCACGGCCGGCTCGCCCAGCACGCGCTCGGCGTAGCCGCCGCCGTGCAGCAGGCCCTCAACGGTGCGGCCCAGGTAGTCGAAGAGCGGTTCGGCCTGCACCGTGAGCAGGACGCACGCGATCACCAGGGCGGCCACCGGCGCCGCTTCGGAGACCTGGAGCCGGGGCGGCGTCACCACGCCCGAGGCCCAGAAGGTGCGTACCCCCAGGCGCATCAGCGCGATGATCGCCGCCAGGCCGCCGACCACCATCAGTGCGATCAGCAGCCAGGTGGTGCCGGGTACGCCGCCGGCGTCGGCAGACGATGCGGCCAGCATGGCGTGGAACAGGCTGAACTTGGCGACGAAACCCGACAGCGGCGGCATGCCGGCGATCACCAGCGCGCAGGCCGCGAAGCTCAGGCCGAGGAAGGCGAGCGTGCCCGGCATGCCGACGCCGACCGGGTCTTCCGGCTTGTCCTCGATGGCGAAGGCTTCCATCGTGATCGCGATCAGCGCCGCACCGGGCGGGCGGATGCGCTCGGTCAGCTCGATCAGCAGCATGAAGGCCGCCATCGCCAGCGTCGAGCCGAGCAGGTAATACAGGCCGGACGCCAGCACCGCGCTGCCCGAATGCCCGATCACCGCCAGCAGCGTGCCCGAGGAAATGATCGCGCCATAGCCCGCCATGCGCCCGCCGTCCTGGCTCGCCAGCATGCCGATCGCGCCGAAGACCAGCGTCGCCATCCCGCCGACGGTCAGGGCCGCGAAGCCGAAGCCGCCGAGGTCGCCGGCCTGGTCGCCGAACACCGCCAGCCACACGCGCAGCACCGCATACACGCCGACCTTGGTCATCAGCACCAGCATCGCGCCCACCGGCGCCGAGGCGGAGGCGTAGGTGGTCGGCAGCCAGAAGCCGAGCGGCCACATCGCCCCCTTGGTCAGGAAGGCGAGCGCCAGCACGGCTGCGCCGACCTGCAGCAGCCAGGCGTCCTGCGCGCCGAGTCCCGCCACGCGCGTACTGAGGTCGGCGATGTTGAGCGTGCCGGTGGCGGCGTAGATCAGCGACACGCCGATCAGGAACAGCAGCGAGGCCACCAGGTTGACCGCGATGTACTGCATGCCGGCCTGGATGCGGCGCAGGTTGTAGCCGTGCAGCACCAGGCCGTAGGACGCGGCCAGCATCACCTCGAAGAACACGAAGAGGTTGAACAGGTCATTGGTCAGGAAGGCGCCGTTGAGCCCCATCAGCAGGAACTGGAACAGCGAATGGAAGCTCACCCCGACCCGGTCCCAGCGCTGTGCCGAGAACAGCAGCACGGCGAGCGCGATGGTCGCGGTCAGCACCAGCATCAGCGCGGCGAGGCGGTCGACCATCAGCGCGATGCCGAAGGGCGCCACCCAGTTCGAGGCCAGATACACGCCGATCCCGCCCGGCCAGTGCCCGCCGTCCGCCATCAGCAGCAGCGCGACCGCCACCACCCACAGCAGCACGCCGCTCGCCAGGCCGACGCCGAACTTCAGCGCGTGGCGCTTCTGGTTGATCGGGATCAGCAGCGCGCCGGCCACCAGCGGCAGCAGCACGGGCACGATGATCAGATGTTGCAGCCAGGGCAGCGAACTCATTCGCGCGGCTCCTCGCCATCGACGTGGTCGCTGCCGGACAGGCCGCGCGCGCCGATCATCATCACCAGGTAGAGCGCGGTGGTCGCGAAGCCGATCACGATCGCGGTCAGCACCAGGGCCTGCGGCAGCGGGTCGGCGAACTGCGCCGGATCGATGTCCGGCGTGGGCGTGATCGGCGGCTTGTCCACCCACAGCCGGCCCATTGCGAAGATGAACAGGTTGACCGCATAGGACATCAGCAGCAGGCCGGTGATGAGCTGGAAGGTCCGCGGACGCAGGACCAGCCAGATGCCTGCTCCGAACACGACGCCGATGGCGAGCGCAAGGGTCAGTTCCATCGCGTCGCCCTCCCGTCGGCGAGCTCGACGCCGCCTTCCGCCAGTTCCTCGCCCGGCTGGCGGTGCGCGCGCAGCGACTGGTGCGCGAGCGCGACCAGCATCAGCATCGTGGTGCCGACGACCACCGCGAACACGCCGAGGTCGAACACGAAGGCGCTCGGCAGGTGCAGTTCCCCGACCAGCGGCCAGTCCACGTGCGCGGTGTGGGTGGTGAGGAAGGGATGGCCGAACACCCACGCCCCCAGCCCGGTGGCGCAGGACAGCAGCAGCCCCACCCCCAGCCAGCGGTGCGGGCGCAGGTGCACATGGCTTTCGACCCAGGCCGTGCCGGCGAGCATGTACTGCACCAGGATCGCAACCGCGAAGATCAGCCCGGCGACGAACCCGCCCCCGGGCAGGTTGTGGCCGCGCATGAAGAAATACACCGCGATCACCCCCATGAAGGGCAGCAGCAGGCGCAGGTAGATGCCGGCCACCTGCAGGTAGCCGCTGTCGGCCTGCTCGGCCGGACTCTGCCGGCTCGCCGGATCCGCCTCGAAGCGCTGCTGCGGCGGAATGCCGGCGCTCTCGGGCGCGGGGCGGAAGCGGCGCAGCAGCGCATAGACGGTGAGCGCGACGATGCTGAGCACGGTGATCTCGCCCAGGGTGTCGAAGCTGCGGAAGTCCACCAGCAGCACGTTGACCACGTTGCTGCCGCCGCCACCGCCGAGGGCGTTGAGGAGGAAGAAATCGGCGATGGTGTCCGAGGCCGGATGCACCAGCACGGCGTAGGTGAGCGCGGCCAGCGCGAGGCCGCCGCCGGTCGCGATCGTCAGGTCGCGCGCGCGCCGCAGCCAGACGCGGTACGGTGGCTGCGGCGCGGCGGCGATCGATTCGAGTCGCGGCGGCAGCCAGCGCAGCCCGAGCAGGATCAGCACCGTGGTGACGGTCTCCACCATCAGCTGGGTGAGCGCGAGGTCGGGCGCCGACAGCCACAGGAAGGTCGCCGCGGTGACGATGCCGGTGCCGCCGATGAGGGCGAGGGCGGCCAGGCGGTGGTACTTCGCCATCCATGCCCCGGCCACCGCGCAGCCGGCGCCGATCGCCCAGATGCCGGCGAAGAGCGGATCGAAATCCTGCAGCGCGATCGACGTCCATGCCGGCGGCGCGCCGGCAAGCAGCAGCGGGATCACCAGCAGCGCGGCCATGATCAGCAGCAGCTGCGGCTGCAGTCTTCGGGTGCCGACGCGTCGCAGCAGCCACTCGGCCGCGCGGGTGAGCTGCAGCATCGTGGTCTCGTAGGCCTGGGCGCCGTTCAAGCGATGGATCAGCGGCACGCGCTCGCGCTGCTGCAGGCCGAAATGGCGGCGCAGCACGACGTAGAGCAGCACGCCGCCCACCAGCGCGGCCACGCTCATCAGCAGCGGCAGGTTCAGGCCGTGCCAGAGCGCGAGGTCGTAGTCCGGCGCGGCACTGCCGAGCACCGCGTGCACCGCGATGTTCAGGACCGGTTCGATGCTGATGCCGGGCGCGATGCCGACGACGAGGCAGGCGAGCACCAGCAGTTCGACCGGAAAGCGCATCCAGCGCGGCGGCTCGTGCGGATCACGGGGCAGGTCCTGCGCCGGTGTGCCGAAGAAGATCGAGATGAAGCGCAACGAGTAGGCGACGCTGAACATGCCCATCGCCACCGCGGCGTACGACATCCACCAGTTGCGGTCGCCGCCGACGTGGAGGGTCTCGGCGAAGAACATCTCCTTGGACAGAAAGCCGTTGAGCAGCGGCACGCCCGCCATCGCCGCGCTGGCGACGATTGCCAGCGTGGCGGTCACCGGCAGCTTGTGGCGCAGCCCGCGCAGCACGCGCAGGTCGCGGGTGCCCGATTCGTGGTCGATGATGCCGGCGGCCATGAACAGCGAGGCCTTGAAAGTGGCGTGGTTGAGGATGTGGAAGATCGCCGCCACCATCGCCAGCGGCGTGCCGATGCCGATCAGCACGGTGATCAGGCCGAGATGGCTGATCGTCGAATACGCCAGCAGGCCCTTGAGGTCGTGCTGGAAGATGGCGATGAAGGCGCCGAGCAGGAGCGTGCACACCCCGGCACCGCCGACGATCCAGGTCCATTCCTCGGTGCCCGCCAGCGCCGGCCACAGCCGCACGAGCAGGAACACGCCGGCCTTCACCATGGTCGCCGAATGCAGGTAGGACGACACCGGCGTCGGTGCCGCCATTGCGTGCGGCAGCCAGAAGTGGAAGGGGAACTGCGCGCTCTTGGTCAGCGCGCCGAGCGCGATCAGCACCAGCGCGGTCAGGTACAGGTCGTGGCCGCGGATGCGGTCGCCGGCGGCGAGCACGGTGTCGAGGTCGTAGCTGCCGACGATGTGGCCGAGCACCAGCACCCCGGCCATCAGGCACAGGCCGCCGGTCGCGGTCACGGTGAACGCCATGCGCGCGCCGCGACGGGCGTCGGCACGGTGGTGCCAGTAGCCGATGAGCAGAAAGGAGGTCAGGCTGGTGAGCTCCCAGAACACCACCAGCTGCACCAGGTTGCCCGACAGCACCACCCCCAGCATCGAGCCCATGAAGGCGAGCAGGAAGGAGAAGAAGCGTGGCACCGGGTCCTCGGGCGACATGTAGTAGCGCGCATACAGCACCACCAGCAGGCCGATCGCCAGCACCAGCATGGTGAATACCCAGGCCAGCCCATCGATCCGCAGCACGAAGAAGAGGCCCTGGGCCGGCAGCCAGGCGAACTCCTCGCGCAGCACCTCGCCACCCGCGATCTTCGGGAACAGGGCGAGGGCGATCAGCAGGCCGCAGACCGCCACCGCGATCGCCAGCCAGGATTCGCGATTGCGCGCGTCCTGCGGCATGAGTGCCGCGAGGACACTGCCGAGGAACGGGACGAGGATGAGCGAGGCGAGCAGCATTGACTGTGGTCAGGTTGGGGGGCGACGCAGAACGAAACGGTGAGCTTGTACCAGACCCTCGGGGCGCGGGTCGAGAGGACGTGGAAATGCGAGCCTTGTGTGAACGGCAATGTAACAAGATGGGATTGCCGGCATAAAGTTTCCGTCGCTCGTCATCGATCGCGTGCTGGCTTTGCCCGGGCGACGAGGCGACCGGCCTGCGGGCTGCGCTGCTGGTCGCCGCCATCCATGCAGGGCGGCTGCCCGCGGCCTTCGGCGTCGAAACGCTGATTCGCCCGTCGGCACGCGAGTGGGCCACGCTCACCTATGTCGACAAGACCAATCCCGCCCTGCTGGTGGACTTCGTGCGCCGCCACCCGGACACGCCCGAGGGGCGCGAGGCGAAGCTGTGGATGCAGTACATCAGCGCGCGTGCGTGGAGCAAGGTGAAGGATTCCGACGACCGGCGCGAGATCGCCGACTTCCTCTCCACCTTCCGCGACAGCGACGAGGCACAGGCCGCCGCGCAGCGCCTCGCCGGCATGCCGCCGGCGCCGAGCCACGGCCCCGGCGAGCAGCAGCCCCTGTCGCGTTTCGCCGACTGCCCCGACTGCCCCGAGATGATCGTGATTCCGGCCGGCACGCTGCTCATGGGCTCGCTCGACACCGAATGGACCGCGGTGCAGGACCGCCACGAGGGGCCGCGCCAGGCCGTACAGGTCGCCGAAGCCTTCGCCGTGGGCCGCTTCGAGGTCACCGTCGGCCAGTACCGCCAGTTCGTCGAGGCGACCGGACACCAGACCGGCAACGAGTGCATCGGCATCCTCGATCCCGCCTCACCCTCCAAGGTGTGGGACGACATCCTGGGGCGCAACTTCCGCACGCCCGGTTTCGAGCAGGCCGATGATCATCCCGTGGTCTGCATCAGCTGGGACGACGCCATCGCGTACCTGCGCTGGCTGAGCGACCGGACCGGCGCGGACTACCGCCTGCCGACCGAGGCCGAATGGGAGTACGTCGCGCGCGCCGGCAGCCCGGACAGCTACACCTACGGCGATGACGAAAGCCGCCTGTGCCAGTACGGCAACGGTGCCGACCGGGCGCTGGACCCCACATGGAACGCCAACCGATGGTGTGCCGACGGGGTGCGCATCGGCACCGCCCGCGTCGGCGCCTACCGCCCCAATGCATTCGGCCTGATGGACGTCCACGGCAACGTCCACGAATGGGTCGCCGACTGCTACCACGGCAGCTACGAGCACATGCCGGCGGCCACGCGCGCGACCGCTGCGGCCTGGGCCGAGCCGAACTGCGCGGTGCGCGTGATCCGTGGCGGATGCTGGGCCTATCCCCCCGCCCAGTTGCGCTCTGCGCGGCGCGAGGCCTGGGAGCCGTTCAAGCGCAGTTACTGCGTCGGGTTCCGGGTCGCGCGCACGCTGGCACCGTGAGGACCGGCGGCGACCGGAGGTCGTATGGCGTCGTTAGGCGGAATACCCCGCAAGGGCGACCACCGGGGTGATCGCCGCCGCGGTGATCTCGATGGGCCTGATCGCGCTGCCGATCATGCTGCGCTACGGCTACAACCGCAGCATCGCGATGGGGACGATCACCGCCTCCGGGACGCTCGCCCAGGCACTGCCGCCCTCGCTGGTGCTGATCGTGCTCGCTGACCAGCTCGGCCGCTCGGTGGGCGACATGTACAGCGCCGCGCTGCTGCCCGGCCTGCTGCTGGTCGGGGTGTATGTGCTTTTCATCGTCGCCGTCGCGCTGGTGCGTCCGAGGTGGGTGCCGGCGCTGCCACCGGAGGCGCTGATCTATAAGGAGGCCAACGGCAGCAGCGGCCATCTGTCGCTGCTGGTGCTGGTGGCGGTGTGCGCGGCGGCAGGCCTGGGCTGGTCGCAGTTCCATGACGGCCTGGTCGGCGGCTGGCTGCAGCGCGAGACTGCGGCGCCGGCCGACGAAGTCTTCATCTCCTCGCTCACCGTGGCCTCGCTGTTCGGACTGGTGCTCGCGCTGGCCAACCGCGTCACCGGCGCCAGCCTGCTGTCCAAGCTCGCCGAACAGGTGACCTTCGTGATGATCCCGCCGCTGGTGCTGATCTTCCTGGTCCTGGGCACGATCTTCCTCGGCGTCGCGACGCCGACCGAAGGCGGCGCGATGGGTGCGGTGGGGGCGCTGGTGATGGCGGGTGCGCGCGGGAAGATCAACTTCGACCTGCTCAAGCAGGCGCTCAACACCACCGCGACGCTGTCCTGCTTCGTCGTCTTCATCCTCATCGCGGCGACGATCTTCAGCTTCACCTTCAACGCCGCCGACGGTCACCTCTGGGTGGAAAGCCTGTTCCATGGCCTGCCGGGGGGCGAAATCGGCTTCCTGCTGGTGGTGAACCTGCTCGTCTTCGTGCTCGGCATGTTCCTCGACTTCTTCGAGATCGCCTTCATCGTCATCCCGATGCTCGCGCCGGTCGCCGAGAAGATGGGTATCGACCTGATCTGGTTCGGCATCATCATCGCGCTGAACCTGCAGACGTCCTTCCTGACCCCGCCCTTCGGTTTCGCGCTGTTCTTCCTGCGCAGTGTGGCGGCCAAGAAGGACTACGACGATCGGGTCACCGGGAAGCGCATTCCCGCAGTCACCACCGAGCAGATCTACAAGGGCTCGATCGCCTTCATCCTCCTGCAGGTGCTGGTCGTGGCGCTCGTGGTCGCATTCCCGGGCCTGACCAGTCCAGGTGCCGAGGACAAGGTGATGCTCGACGAGGCCGAGGTCATGAAGGTCTTTGAAAATCAGTCGTCCGGGGCCGATGATGGCGACCTGATGCAGGGCCTCGAACCGCCGCCCGCAAGCGGCGCGGAAGACCCCACGCGCGACGTGCTCGACGCCATCAAGGCAGACTGAACGCTTGGGCGCGGGGGCGTCATGCCCCGTGCCCAGGCTACAGTCGAATCTCCTCAGTTCGGGGCCGCCGGCAGCAAACCGCTGCCCGAACGGCCCCTCAATCGTTAACGCCCATGCTCGCCATCCTGGCCATCACCGGCCCGATCTTCATCCTCATCGCCGTGGGCTTCGCCGCGGTCCGCCTGCGCGTGCTGGCCACCACCGACATGCGCGCGCTCGGCGTGTTCGTCATCAACTTCGCGCTGCCGGCGCTGCTGTTTAGCGCGATGTCGGCCGGCTCGGTCACCCAGACGCTGCGGCTGGACCTGCTGCTGCCCTACGCGCTCGGCTCGCTCGCAGTGGTCGGGCTGGTGGTGGCGCTGGCGATGACGGTGCTGCGGCGCAAGCTGCAGATGGCGGCGGTACTGGCGATGGGGATGTCGGTGTCGAACAGCGCCTTCATCGGCTTTCCGATCGCGCAGCAACTGTCGCCGGGAACGGCCAGCGCCGCGCTGGCGGTGTATGCGATGGTCGAGGCGCTGATCATGTTCCCGCTGCTGATGGCGCTGGCCGAACTCGGCGGCGGCGGGGGGCGCTGGCCGGTGGTGCTGCGCGGCATCGTGCTGAGCCTGGCGAGGAATCCGATGATCCTCGCCATTCTTGCCGGGGTCGCCCTCTCGCTGGCCGGCTTGACGCTGCCGCTTCCCGCCGCGCGCGCCATCGAACTGCTTGGCAGCACCGCGGCGCCGGTGGCGCTGTTCTACATCGGCGGCACCCTGGCCGGGCTGAAGGTGAAGATCGCCGCCGGGGACATCGGCCTGATCGTGGCCGGCAAGCTGGTGCTGCATCCACTGCTGGTCTACCTGGCCTTCCTCGCGCTGCCGCTCGACGGTGCGGCGCTGCAGACCGCGGCGGTGCTCAATGCCTGCATGCCGATGATGAGCATCTATCCGATCCTGGCGCAGAAGTACGGCCAGGAAGGCTTGTGCGCGGCGGCGCTGGTGGCGACCACGGTGACGTCCTTTTTCACGATCAGTGCCTTCCTGTGGTTGAGCGGCACTG
This sequence comes from Rhodocyclaceae bacterium, assembly GCA_029982755.1. Classification (GTDB taxonomy): domain Bacteria; phylum Pseudomonadota; class Gammaproteobacteria; order Burkholderiales; family Rhodocyclaceae; genus Thauera. The sequence continues at coordinate 32,294 of JARRBR010000011.1, read as the reverse complement.
CGGGGTGATGCCCTGCGCGCGGCGTCGGCCCTGCAGGCGGCCTGCGGAGGAATTGATTCGCGCAAACGCAGTTGGGGTCCTATGGTTGAACTCTGCGGGCGGGCAGCTTGCCCGGGAGGAGAACGATCATGCTGGTTCAACCCTATCTGAACTTCGGCGGCCGCTGCGAGGAGGCGCTGAGCTTCTACAAGACCGCGCTGGGCGCGGAAGTCGAGATGCTGATGCGCTTCCGCGAAAGTCCCGACGAGCCCCCGCCGGGAATGATTCCCCCCGACTGGGACGACAAGGTGATGCATGCCAGCGTGCGCATCGGGGATTCGGTGGTGATGGCGTCCGACGGCGGCTGCAACGACAAGGCCGGGTTCGCGGGCTTCTCGCTGACCCTGTCGGTGGCCGACACCGCCGAGGCCGAACGCCGCTTCGCCGCGCTGGCGGACGGCGGCCAGGTGCAGATGCCGCTGGGCGAGACCTTCTTCGCGTCGAGCTTCGGCATGGCCACCGACCGCTTCGGCGTGCCGTGGATGGTGATCGCCATGAAGCAGGGCTAGAGAGGGGTACGACCCGACTGCGGGGAGCCGATGAATGTGGCCTCACACCGGCTGTCCCGACCCGCCCGCTCCTTCGCGGCCCAATTTTCGACAGCGGGCGGCGCGCGCATCCTACAGTTCGTACTCCAGCTTGAAGCGCAGCGTGTAGTCCGGCGTGCCGTCGGTGACGCCGAACAGCAGGCCGGCGTTGTAGTTCAGGCGCTGTCCGCCGGCGGTCTTGAGGCGGCCGAAGATCGCCGGGCCGATCTTGTGCTCCTGGTCGTCGCGTTTGGCCCAGTCGTCCCACTGGCCCATCTCGCCCATGCCCTGCATGCCGTAGTAGAGGCGGTGCGAGTGGCGGTAAAGCACCTGCCACTGGTAGCCGAGCGTGGTGCGGGCTTCGGCGCCGTCATCGTCGTCGTCCCCTGCAGCACCAAGGTCGCGATCGTCGTCCTCTTCGTCACCCTCGTCATCGCCCTCGTCATCCCCATCCTCCGCGTCGACGTCCCAATTGCGCTCGACCAGCAGGTTGGCGTTGACCAGGAACCGGCCGACGGTGGTTTCGGACAGCAGTCCCAGGGTCGAAGACCAGCCTTCGGCGCGCTCGCGCGGGCCCTCAAAGCCGACCAGCAGGCCTAGCGTGACCGGGGCGTCCTCGTCGATGATCAGGCCGAGGCGGTTTTCCCACTCGACCCCGCTGTACTTCATGTGCTCGCCGCGCTCGCGCTCGAACTCGACACCGAGCTCGGTTGCCCAGCGGTCCGTGATACCTGCTCCAAGACTGAGCTCCAGGGCACTTTCGTATTTGCCCGCGTCGTTGCGGTCTGCACCATAGGCGAATTCGAACTCGCGCTCGCCTTTCTCGATGTCGGGTGTCATCACGTCGTCTGCCGGCGACGCGAATGCGGTGCCTGCCGTGAACGCCAGTGCGATGGCGACCAGGAGATGCTTCTTCTTCATGTGTGCTCCCTTGTTCCGGTGGTGGCGTGGCGCGCCTGGATTGCTGCAGATTCAATTCGGGCGCTCGCACAACGCAAGAAGCGTGCGCAATCCAGCGGACGGGAGCGGGGGCCGACGTCCCGGGGCGCTTGCGTTCAGCGCCAGGCGTGTTCAGGACGGATCGCCGGCCGGCGTCTGCGCCGAAGGGCCCGCCTCATCGATCAACCACTGCTTGACCGTCGCCACCGCCGGGCGCAGCGGCAGCCTGCCGTGGTGCACGAGGTAGTAGCCCTGCGTCAGCGCCAGCGCGTGCGCGAACGGTTCCACCAGCGAACCTTCGGCCAGTTCCGCTTCCACCAGGTGCGGGCTGGTCATGACCAGGCCCTGGCCCTGGCGCGCGGCCTCGATCGCCATCAGGCTCTGGTCGAAGTGGATGCGCGGGATGGCGGCGATCTGCGCCGCCGACAGGCGGCTGTAGCGCTGCAGCCAGGTGGGCCAGTGGGGTTGCAGCGTCGTCACCAGCAGTGTCGCGCGCGCCACGTCGTCGGGTTCGCGCAGGTCGAGCGGAGCGAGGTAGCGCGGGTTGGCGTAGACGCGGCTTTCGTCCTGCAGCAGTAGCGTCACGTCGAGCTCGGGTGCCTGGCCGTCGAAGTAGCGGATGGCGAGGTCGATGGATTCGCGCTCGAGGTCAATGACCTGGGGCGTGGCGTTGAGGTGCAGTTCGATCTCGGGATGCCGCCGCAGCAGGCCGGCCATGCGGCTGGCGAACCATTGGGTGGCGAAGCCGGGCGGCATGGACAGCCACACGGCGTTATTGCGGCCTTGCCTGAGCCTGTTGCTGGCGTCGGCGATCTGCGCCAGCGCGGGCTGGATGCGCTTCCAGTAGCCGAGCGCCTCTGCGGTTGGCTGCACCTGCCGGACCTGGCGTACGAATAGCGCGACGCCCAGCCATTCCTCCAGCTTCTGGATCTGCTGGCCGACGGCGCCGGGGGTCACGAAGAGCTCGGCCGCAGCAAGAGAAAAACTGCCGGTGCGCATCGCGGCATCGAAGGCGACGAGGGCTTTCAGGGGCGGGTAGGGAGTCATGGTATAGAAAAACTATTGCATGGCGCAGTATAGATCGTTTGTCGGCGAGCGCCCGGGTGACCACAATCGGGCGCATCTGAAAGCGGAAGTTCGAGCCATGTTTCACACCCTGCGCCGTCCCGATGTGCTGGTCGTCACCCTGGCCGCCGCCGGCATCCTGATGGTCACGATGGGCGTCCGGCAGTCGTTCGGGCTGTTCGTCAGCCCGCTCAACAGCGCGACCGGCATGGGTGTGGCCACCGTCAGCCTGGCGCTGGCGATCGGTCAGCTCAGCTGGGGGGCGATCCAGCCCGTCGCCGGCGCGCTGGCCGACCGCTACGGGGTGCGGGTGGTGCTGGTGGCAGGCCTGGTGGTGCTCGCCGTGGGTTGCGCGCTCACGCCCTTCGTCGACGACGGCTTCGGCCTGGCGGTGAGCTTGGGCCTGCTCGCCTCGATGGGCTCGGGGATCGGCAGCTTCTCGGTGCTGATCGGCGCCGCGGCGCAGCGCCTGCCGGCCGATGCGCGCGGCGCGGCGTCGGGCGTCATCAATGCCGGCGGTTCGTTCGGGCAGTTCGTGTTCGCGCCGCTGTTGCAGAAGCTGATCCAGTCGATCGGCTGGATGGGCGCAATGTGGGCGATGGCGCTGGCCGCGCTGGCCGCGCTGCCGCTGGTCGGCCGGCTCACGGCGCCCGGTGCCGCGGCTGCGGCAGCCCCGGCGCCGGTGGGCGAGCAGCGCCTCGGCCAGGCGGTATGCGCGGCGTTGAAGGACCGGAGCTATCTGCTGCTGCATGCCGGGTTCTTCACCTGCGGCTTTCACATCGCCTTCCTGGTCACGCATCTGCCCGGCGAGGTCGACCTGTGCGGGCTTCCGGCCGGGGTGGCCAGTACCTCGCTGGCCATCATCGGGCTCGCCAACGTGTTCGGTAGCCTGTTCGCCGGTTCGTGGGTGGGGCGCTACCGCAGCAAGCACGTGCTGGCGCTGATGTACGCATCGCGCGCGCTGCTGATCGCCTGGTACCTGCTGATGCCGCCCACCGCATGGACCTTCTACCTGTTCGCCGCCGGCCTGGGTTTCACCTGGCTGGCCACGGTGCCGCCGACTGCGGCAATCGTCGGCAAGCTGTTCGGCACGCGCTATCTGGCGACGCTATTCGGGCTGACGCTGCTGTCGCACCAGGTCGGCGGCTTTCTCGGCGCTTGGCTCGGCGGTGTGGCGCTGAGCGCGTTCGGCGACTTCACCTGGATGTGGTATGCGGACATGGCGCTCGCCGTGGCGGCCGCGCTGCTCAATCTTTCCATTCGCGAGGCACGGGTGCAGGCCTTGCAGGCCCGCGCTGCCTGAGCGGGCATCAGCCGGGGATGACGCCGCCCGCCACCCGGAACCTCAATCAAGACGAACTCGATCACCTGGCAAGGAGCCTTGACGATGACCCAGCCCCACTACCTCGACGACCTGACCGTCGGCCAGAAATTCGGCTCCGGCCGCCGCACGCTCGACCGCGACGCGATCCGGTCCTTCGCCGCCGAGTTCGACCCGCAGCCCTTCCACCTCGACGATGAGGCCGCGCAGGCAACGCTGTTCCGCGGGCTCGCGGCCAGCGGCTGGCATACGGCGGCGGTCACCATGCGGCTACTGGTGGACAGCGAGTTCCGCCCGGCCGGCGGCGTGATCGGCGCCGGCCTCGAGGAGCTGCGCTGGCCGCAGCCGGCACGGCCCGGGGACGAGTTGCATCTCGAGATCGAGGTGCTCGATGTCCGCCCGTCGAAGTCGCGCCCGGAGCAGGGCATCGTCAAGGTGCAGGTGACGACGCTGAACCAGGACGACGAGGCGCTCCAGGTGTATGTGGCGAATCTGGTTGTGCAGCGGCGGAGGTGATGGCGGGCCGGTCGTGCCGCGGGGCGGCCGACCGGCCTCGGGCTAGGCTGCGGGAACGCCCGCCGCCAGCCTGCATGCCGCGTACTTGAACTCCGGAATCTTCCCGTATGGGTCGAGCGCAGGGTTGGTCAGCATGTTGGCCGCCGCTTCCACGTAGCAGAAGGGCACGAAGACCATGCCTTCGGGCATCAGCGGATCGGTGCGCGCGGTGAGCGTGATCCTGCCGCGGCGGGTCTCGATCGACAGCGCCGCGCCGGGTTCGAGCCCGAGGCGGGCGAGCTCGCCGGGGGCGAGCGTCGCCACCGGGGCCGGTTCCAGCGCGTCGAGCACCGTGGCGCGGCGGGTCATCGAGCCGGTGTGCCAGTGTTCGAGCTGGCGGCCGGTGATGAGCACGGTGGGCCAGGCGTCGTCGATCGGCTCGTCGGGCGGCAGTGGCACGGTGGGGCGGAAGCGGGCGCGGCCGCTGGCGGTGGGGAAGCGGTCGCCGAAGACCACGTCCAGGCCGGGGGCGTCGTCGGCGGGGCAGGGGTAGGTGACAGATTGCTCCGCGTCCAGCCGCTCCCAGCTGATGTGGTCGAGCGAGTGCATGCCGCGTTTCATCTCGGCGAAGACGTCGCGCGGGTGGGTGTAGTGCCAGTCGAGGCCAAGGCGGCGGGCGATCTCCTGGATGATCCACCAGTCGGGGCGGGCGTCTCCGGGCAGGGGCACGGCGGCGCGGCCCATCTGTACCTGGCGGTTGGTGTTGGTGACGGTGCCGTCCTTTTCGGCCCAGGCCGAGGCCGGCAGGATGACGTCGGCGAACTGTGCGGTTTCGGTGACGAAGAGGTCCTGCACGACCAGATGCTCGAGCATGGCCAGCGCGCCGCGCGCATGGGCGAGGTCGGGGTCGGACATGGCCGGGTTTTCGCCCTGGATGTACATGCCGCGGATGGTGCCGGCATGGATGGCGTGCATGATCTCGACCACGGTGAGGCCGGGCTTGTCATGCAGCGGCGTATTCCACAGCTCCTCGAAGGCGGCGCGGATCTGCGCATTGCCTACGGGCTGGTAGTCGGGGAAGACCATCGGGATGAGGCCGGCGTCCGATGCCCCCTGCACGTTGTTCTGGCCGCGCAGCGGGTGCAGGCCGGTGCCGGGGCGGCCGATGTGGCCGGTGGCAAGCGCGAGCGAGATCAGGCAGCGCGCGTTGTCGGTGCCGTGGGTGTGCTGCGAGATGCCCATGCCCCAGAAGATCATCGCGCGCTCGGCCTTGGCGTACAGGCGGGCGATGTCGCGGATCTCGTCGGGGGCGACGCCGCAGGCGGGCGACATGGCCTCGGGCGTCATTGGCGCGACGTGTGCCTTGAGGGCCTCGAAGCCCTCGGTGTGGGCGGCGACGTAGTCCTCGTCGTACAGGTGTTCGGTGACGATCACGTTGAGCATGGCGTTGAACAGCGACACGTCGCTGCCCGGGGTGAAGCGCACCATGCGGTGGGCGTAGGCGCCCATGGTGATGCCGCGCGGGTCGAGCACGATGAGCCTGGTGCCGCGCTTGGCCGCCTGCTTGAAATAGGTGGCGGCGACCGGGTGGTTCACCGTCGGGTTGCAGCCGGTGAGGATGACGACGTCGGCCTGCTGCGCCTGCATGAAGGAGGCGGTGACCGCACCCGAGCCGATGCATTCGATCAGCGCCGCGACCGAGCTGGCGTGGCACAGCCGGGTGCAGTGGTCCACGTGGTTGGAACGGAAGCCGGTACGCACCAGCTTCTGGAACAGCCAGGCTTCTTCATTGGAGCATTTGGCGCTGCCGAAGCCGGCGAGCGCGTCGGGGCCGTGTTCGTCGCGCAGGCGGCGCAGGCCGGCGGCGGCGACGTCGAGCGCCTCGTCCCAGCTCGCGGCGCGGAAGTGAGTCAGCGGCTTGGCGGGGTCGAAATCCGGGTCGATGCCCTTCGGCACGCCTTCGCGCCGGATCAGCGGCACGGTGAGGCGAGAGGGGTGGTTGGGGTAGTCGAAGCCGAAGCGGCCCTTCACGCACAGGCGGTTTTCGTTCGACGGCCCGTTGCGTCCCTCGACGAAGACGATCTTGTCGTGCCTGACGTGGTAGGTGAGCTGGCAGCCGACGCCGCAGTACGGGCAGACCGAATCGACCTTGCGGTCGGCACAGGCCGAGTCGCCGCGGCCGTGTTCGTCGATGATGCGGGCAGGCATCAGCGCGCCGGTGGGGCAGGCCTGCACGCACTCGCCACAGGCGACGCAGGTGCTGTCGCCCATCGGGTCGTCGAAGTCGAACACGATCTTCGCGCCCGCGCCTCGGTGGGCGAGGCCGATGACGTCGTTGACCTGCACCTCGCGGCAGGCGCGCACGCACAGGTTGCAGTCGATGCAGGCATCCAGATTGACGTGCATCGCGGTGTGCGAGGTGTCGGGCGGGGTTGGCGCCTCGCGGCGCTTGGGCAGGCGGGCGTGCGGGGCGTCGGGCGCATCGATGTCGAGCGCCATCAGGTCGACCATCTCCCAGAAGTGGCTGGAGCGGTCGGGACTGTCGGCGCGCGCCGGCTGGTCGGCGAGCAGCAGCTCCATCACGCCTTCGCGCGCGGTGCGCACGCGCTCGGACGAGGCGCTCCGCACCACCATGCCGGGCATGGCGGGGCGGATGCAACTCGCCGCCAGCGTGCGCTCGCCCTCGATCTCGACCATGCAGGCGCGGCAGTTGCCGTCGGCGCGGTAGCCGGGGGCGTCCTTGAAGCACAGGTGCGGGATGCGATCGCCGGCGCGTTTGGCGACCTGCCACAGGCTTTCTCCCGAAAAAGCCTGCACGCGGACGCCGTCGAGGGTGATCTCGAAGGCGTCCGGCGATGCAGTCAAGGAGGGAGCCGGGGAGGGGGGCGGGGCTGATGCAAGCGTGCTCATGAGGCGGATTCCGTGTTCGCGGTGGCCGGGCGCAGGCTCACGCCCTGTTTTGCCAGTTCGGCCGGGAAGAAACGCAGCAGGCTGGTGACCGGGTTGGGCGCGGCCTGGCCGAGGCCGCAGATCGAGGCGTCCTGCATGACCTGGGCGAGGCGCTGGAGCTGGTCGGCATCCCATTCGTCGCGTTCGAGCAGGCCGAGCATCTTCTCGGTGCCGACGCGGCAGGGCGTGCACTGGCCGCAGGATTCGTCAGCGAAGAAGGCCATCAGGTTCTTCGCCACCGCGCGCAGGTCGTCCCGATCCGAAATCACCACCACCGCGGCCGAGCCGATGAAGCAGCCGTGCGGCTGCAGGGTGTCGAAATCGAGCGGGATGTCGGCCTTGCTCGCCGGCAGGATGCCGCCCGAGGCGCCGCCGGGCAGGTAGGCGAGCAGGCGGTGGCCTTCGGCCATGCCGCCGCAGTATTCGTCGACCAGTTCCTGCAGCGTGATGCCGGCCGGGGCCAGATGCACGCCGGGCTTGTTCACGCGGCCCGACACCGAGAAGCTGCGCAGCCCCTTGCGTCCATTGCGGCCCTGGCTGGCGAACCACGCGGCGCCGCGCTGCCACAGCAGCGGGATCCAGTAGACGGTCTCGACGTTGTTCACCAGCGTCGGGCGATCGAACAGACCCTTCTGCGCGACGAAGGGCGGGCGGTGGCGCGGCTTGCCGGGCTTGCCTTCGAGCGACTCGATCAGCGCCGACTCCTCGCCGCAGATGTAGGCGCCGGCGCCGCGGCGCAGGTGGACGAAGCCGGGCGCGGCGAGGCCGGCGGACTCCGCCTCGGCGATCGCTTCGCGCAGCGCCGAATGCAGGCCGGGGTATTCGTCGCGCAGGTAGATGTAGAGCGCGGCCGCGTCCACCGCCGCGGCGCTGATGAGGGCGCCCTCGAGGAAGCGGTGCGGCGCCTGCTCCAGGTACTGGCGGTCCTTGAAGGTGCCGGGTTCGCCCTCGTCGGCGTTGATCACCATGTAGCGCGGCGCGGGTTCGGCACGCACGAAGGCCCACTTCCTGAACGTGGGGAAGCCGGCGCCGCCCAAACCGCGCAGGCCGGCGTCCTGCAGCACCTGGCTGAGCTGTTCGACGGAGACACTGCCGTCGCGCACGGACTGCAGCAGTGCGTAGCCGCCCTCGGCGCGGTAGGCGTCGAGCCGCTGCCAGGCGATCGGCTCAGGATGCAGCCCACCATCGGCTTCGAGCAGGGTGCGCACCGCGGCCGGCGTGGCGTGGCCGAGGTGGCGGTGGCCGACCTCGACCACCGGCGCGCTGTCGCAGCGCCCCATGCACGGGGCGCGCACGACGCGAACCCGTGCCGGGTCGATGTCGGCGGCGAGCGCCGCATGCAGCGTGCGTGCGCCGGCGAGTTCGCAGGACAGCGAATCGCACACGCGGATGGTCACCGCCGGGGGCGGAATTTCCCCCTCGCGGACGATGTCGAAGTGGGCGTAGAAGGTGGCGGTCTCATACACCGCGGCCATCGGCAGGTTCATCCACTGCGCCAGCGCCTGCAGGTGGCGCAGCGAGAGATGGCCGCAGGCGTCCTGGATCGCGTGCAGGTGCTCGATGAGGTGGTCGCGGGCGCGCGGACGGCCAGCGAGCAGGGTCTCGATCTCGGCGAGCGCGGCGGGCTCGAGTTGCCGGCCGCGCTGCGTGGCGCGGGGCTTGCGGCGCACGGGGCTGTCCTGGGCGGTCGTGGAAGCGGCCATCTTGGGGATGTTCCTCGGTGGTCGGGGGCGGGTTGCGGGTCGGCGCCCGGTTCATGATGCGGTCGGGCGGCTGGCGGGTCGGCTGGCAACCGAGTTGGAAGCCGAGTTGGCAAACGGGTTGCCGACTCGGTTTCCAACTCAGCTGCCAAATATCCGCGCCAGCAGGCGGCTGAACCAGCTCGTGGCCGGCGCCGGCGGCGGGTTGCGATCGGGCATCGACGCGGGCTCGCGGGCGGCGTGGGCGGGCTGGCTGCGCATCACCTGAGGCGCCTCGGGCGCAGGGGCCGGACGCGGGCTCGCGGCGGGCTGGGCTTGGGTGGCTGCGGGCGTCGCGGCGGGCGCGGCGGCGGGCCTGGCTTCGAGGCGGGCATCGAGCAGCTGCCGGTAGTGGCGCTGCAGGATCGAGTCCTGCGGCGGTTGTGGCAGTCCGGCGGAGGACGCGAGCTGCTCGAAGTGCCGGCGCAGGATCGAGTCGGTGGGCAGGGGACAGGCATGCATGACGAACGCCTCCTCGGTGGATGGTCGGTGCGCCGACGCGGTGCGTGCGTGCGGACGGCTGTGCTGGAATGACACAAGCCCTGTTTTCAGGCAAACCTTGTGCCAGTCGTGCCGGAAGCCCCGCGCAGCGCGCCACGCGGCGATCCCGCCGGGCCGGGGCCTGAAAGGCGGCGCTGCATTTGCTTCAATGTTGGGCAGGTGCTACTTTTTTGAACACAACCATAAAACTGCATCCCCGGACCACGTTTCCGGGGAGCCGGAGGAAGACGACATGAATGCTGTGCCGCAGTTGAAGCAGGCGCGCGAGGACCGGGTCGCGCTTGCGCGCGAGAAATTTTTCAGCCGCGGCGTGCTGCCCGAGGACGACGTGTCCCCGCTGATCCTGCGCTCGTGGTCGCGCTGCCGCGATTCGGGCCTGGATCCCAGCAACACGCGGGCGGTGGACGTCGCCGGTCGTGGCCAGCTCGAGGAATCGCGCAAGCAGAGCAGCCGCCTGCTGAACCTGGCCAGCGGGGTCATGGAGCACGTGTTCGACCAGATCCGCGCTTCCGGCAGCATGGTCATCCTCGCCGACCTCGACGGCATGATCATCCACAGCCTGGGCGATCCGGCCTTCGTGGACCGTGCGCAGCGCGTCGCGCTGCAGCCGGGTGCGCGCTGGGACGAGGCCAGCCTCGGCACCAACGGCATCGGCACCGCGCTGCTCGAGCGCGGTCCGGTCGAGGTCTTCGGTTCCGAGCATTACCTGGACCGCAACGTCTTCCTCACCTGCTGTGCCTCGCCGATCTTCGATCCGCATGGCGAGCTTGCCGGCGTGTTCGACATCTCGGGCGACTACCGCAATCCCCAGCGCCACACCATGGGCCTGGTGCGGCTGTCGGTGCAGCTGGTCGAGAAGCGCCTGTTCGAGCATGAGTTCGGCAAGCACATCGTGTTCGCCTTCCATACCCGGCCCGAGTACGTCGGCAGCATGCAGGAGGGCCTGATCGCGCTCGGCCCCGATGGCGCCATCCTCGGCGCCAACCGCAGCGCGCGCGAGTGGCTGGTGCGCCAGGTCGGCGAGTCGGCCACGGCCAGCTTCAGCGACCTGTTCAAGCTCGGCTTCGGCACCATCCTCGACCGCGCGCAGGCGAGCGCGGGGGACCTGATCCGGCTCGGCACCAAGGGCGGGGGCGAGATCTACGTTCAGGTCCGCGGCCTGCGCCCGCTTCCCCTGGCGGGCGCGGTCGAGGCCGAGGACACGCGGCGGAGTGCGGACTCGGCGCGCAGCGCCGACGCCGCGAGCGGCAGCGGCGACCGCCTGACCCTGGACCAGCTCGATACCGGAGACGACAAGCTGCACCGCGCGATCGAACGCGCCCGGCGCGTCGGCGGCAAGAACATCCCGCTGCTGATCCAGGGCGAGTCGGGCGTCGGCAAGGAGCTGTTCGCGCGCGCCTTCCACAACGCCTCGAGCCGCGCCGACGGGCCCTTCGTGCCGCTGAACTGCGCGGCGATTCCGGAGAACCTGATCGAGTCCGAGCTCTTCGGCTACGTCGGCGGCGCCTTCACCGGCGCGCGCCGCGAGGGCGCGGTCGGCAAGGTGCAGCAGGCGCATGGCGGCACGCTGTTCCTCGACGAGATCGGCGACATGCCGCTGGCCATGCAGACCCGCCTGCTGCGCGTGCTGCAGGAACGCAGCGTGACGCCGGTGGGCGGGATGAAAGCGATTCCGGTGGACATCTCGCTGGTGTGCGCCACCCACCGCGTGCTGCGCGATGCGGTGGCCAACGGCGAGTTCCGCGAGGACCTGTACTACCGCATCAACGGGCTCACCGTGACCCTGCCGCCGCTGCGCGAGCGCAGTGACGTCGCCACCCTGGTCGAGCGCCTGCTGCAGGCCGAGGCGCGCGAATCGGGCCGTTCCGGCATCCGCATCAGCCCGGAAGTGATGCGCTTCTTCGAGACCTATCCGTGGCCGGGCAACATCCGCCAGATGCACAGCGTGATGCGGGTCGCGGTCGCGCTGCTCGACGACGACGAGGACGAGATCCTCGCCATCCATCTGCCCGAGGAGCTGTTCGGCGCCGACCCCGGATGCGCGCGTGCGGATGCGCCCGCGGGCGCGGCGATCGTGGCTGCTGCGGGCACGGCGGTCACCGCCGAATCTGTGGTCGCGGAGCTGGCGCCGGCGAACGTGGCGCGCAGTCTGGACGAGATGGAGATGGAGGCGATCGCGGTGGTGATGCGCGAGGTCAAGGGCAACGTCTCGGCCGCCGCGCGGCGCCTCGGTGTCAGCCGCAACACCCTGTACCGCAAGCTGGGGCGGATGAACTGATCCGCCTGCGACGGGCGTCGCCGCGTACCCCCGCCGCGCTACGCCTTGCGTCGCTCACTCGCGCCCGAGCAGGGCCGCCGCGCGCCTCACGATCCGCGCCATCAGTTCGCGCGCCGCTGTCGCTCCTGGCGTGTCGATGCCCGGGGGGCGGTAGGCGACGCGCACCTCGCGCGGGGCGCGGGGCTCGGCATAGACCCCGATCGACAGCGGGCACAGCGCAATGTGCTCGCGCGCTTCGGCGGCGAGGCGGGCAGCGACTGCCGCGTTGCAGAAGGTGAGGATCTCGGCCTCGGCGTAGAGCCCGCGCGCGTGGCCGAGGTCGGGCGCGGTGCGGTCGAGCATGTGGCCGAAATGGCTCACCACCGGCGGCGTGATGCCTTCTGCTGCAATCGCTTCGGCGAGCGCGTCGCGCACGTCCGAGAAGTCGACGTCGGTGAAGTGGCGGACGCGGATCCCGGCATCCGCGCCCGCCTGCCGGCCGGCGGTCTCGTCCGCCGCCTCGTCCGCCCTCGCCGGGCCCTCGAGCACCGCCTGTTCCGCCGCCGGGAACAGGTGCGCGACCGAGCGCCGGAACTCGTTCTCGACCAGCGCCAGGGCGGCGAAGCGCGCGGGGATGGGCGTCGCGAACACCTCGCTCATGTCCAGCCCGTCCTCGGCGCTCTGGCGGATGGTGCGCTGCAGCCATGCGAGATAGTCGCGGGTCTGGCGCAGCGGCGCGGTGTCGGTGACGACCTCGCCATGGCCGGGCACCCAGCGCTGCGCCGGCAGGCGCTCGAGCGCGTCGAGCGCGGCCAGCCAGCGCGCGATGTCGGCATGCGGCGTGGTGGGGGTGCGGCCGTTGAAGACGAGGTCGGCGGCGAAGACGGTGCCGGTGTCGTGGTCGACGAGCGCGAGGTCGGCCACGGTGTGGCCGCCGAGCGCGAGCAGCTCGACGTCGCGGCCACCGATGCGCTGGCGGCCGGGTTCCACTGCGCGAGCGGGGACGACCACCTCGGTGTCGCGCATCCAGTCGCCGTTGAGACGGTACATGTTGGCGTTGAAGGCTTCGCCCTCGCTGCGGATGGCGGCGATCGTCTCCGGCAGCGCGGCCAGCGTGGCGGGCGGGAAGGCCTGGTTGCCGAGGAAGTGGTCGGGGTGATGATGGGTGTTGAGGGTGAGCACCACCGGCAGCGGCGTGACGCGGCGGATCGCGGCCAGCATCTGCTCGCCGTAGCGCTTCGACGAGCCGGTGTCGATGACGATCACGCCTTCCGTACCGACCAGGAATCCGGCGTTCGCGATGTTGCCGCCGTTGGTGAAGGAGAAGTCCTCCTTCAGTCCGACGATGACATAGGCGCCGGGCGCGATCTCGCGCGGCTCGAGCCGATAGTCGAAGCGTTCGGCATGCGCGCCGGGGATCAGCGCGAGCAGGGCGGACAGCGCGGCCAGCACGCGGGCAAGCCAGCGCATGACGACAGGGAAACGGCCCGGGCGCGGGTGTCGTGGATGCGGGCGCACCACGCACGTGGGGGCGAGCGGGGCGGCGGGCGTCATCGCGTCACCCAGGCGTCGATGGGGTTGCCGTTGTTGTCGCGGCCGCCGACGTGCAGGCGTTCCCCGGGGGCGACCGCAGCGAAGTCGAGCGTGAAGCTCGGGTTCTCCGCGACCGGTTCGAGTGGCTGGATCCGGCTAAGGACCTGGCCCGACGCGTCGGTGACCACGATGTCCTCGATGTGGAAGGCCGGGATGCCGGCGGCCAGGCCCGTATCCATCGGATGGATGATGCGCATGCGCAGGCGTTCGCCGCCGCCGATGCGCGGCCACAGACGGCCGTGGACCTCGTTCAGGCGCTCCTGCCATTCCGCCGAACCGGAGCCGAGCGAGGGCAGGGTGCAGCCGCCGCCGGTGGTGGTGACCCAGGCGCCGCCCACCCGCCACGTGCCGTCGGCCGTTCTTGCCGCGACGCGGATCGGCGAGGACTGCTGCAGCTTGAGCCGGAAGCCGAGGCTGGCGCGGGCCGCGCCCGGCTCGAAGCGCAGTGCCTTCACGATCGGGTTGAAGTCCGCGAACACGATCATCTCCTCCACGCCGGGCAGCGCGCTGGCATCGACGGTGATGGGCACGTTGAGCGGATCTTCCGCCACCGCGGGGCCGCTGACTTTGACGCGGGGGTCGAACACTACCGCCTGGCCGTCGAAGAACGCCTTGCGCATGTCGCCCCAGCGCGGTGACTCGAGCGGGTCCGCGATCCCTGCCGGGCTTGCGTCGGATTGCGCGCGCACGAGGGCAGGCGCGGCGGTGCACGCGAACAGCGCAGCGATACCCGCCGCCAGCAGGCGCCGGGCCGAACCGGGTGGTCTCATGGTGTGGTCCTGGAAAGCGGGGCAGGCGGGGAATCGCCCGCCCCGGATATGCCTGCCGGGCAGGTGCAATCGTCGTGCCAGCGAGCGATGCCCCGGCCGGCCCGCTGCGGCCGGACGGGCCTTGTTCCGAAGCGCAACATTTCTGCTCCGCCGCTCCGTTGCGGACAGCTCCTCGCGCTGCGGCTGGAGCAGCGTGCCCCTGTCACGGCGGCCATGCGCCGGCGTTCGCTGCTTGCCTCTCTCCTCGCTGCGGGCCGCGCCGGCGCTGGCACTGCGCCGCACCGCCGGCGCACGTCGGTGGTGCTGTGGCATGGCGATTGCAGTTTGCCTCCCGTCCGGTGCCGCAGCGGTGCCGGAGCCCATGCCACCACACAACAGGCAAGAGAGACACGAGGAGGAGTCGAAGATGAAGAAGCACACCCGGCGGCAGCACCTGCCCGCCATGCTGAGCGCCGTCGCCATCGCCATCGCGGGCTTCGGCACCGCGGGCGGCGCCCTGGCGGCCAGCGTGACTGACGAGGACATCCTGAGGGATGCGGAAACCACCCATCAGGTCGTCACCCACGGCCTGGGCACCAAGGGCCAGCGCTACAGCCCGCTCGACAAGGTGAACCCCGAGACGGTGAAGAACCTGGTGCCGGCGTGGGCGTTCTCCTTCGGCGGCGAGAAGCAGCGCGGCCAGCAGTCGCAGCCGCTGATCCACGACGGCAAGATGTACGTGACCGGCTCCTACAGCCGCATCTACGCGCTCGATGCGAAGACCGGCGCCAAGCTGTGGAAATACGAGCATCGCCTGCCCGAAGGCATCATGCCCTGCTGCGACGTCATCAACCGCGGCGCGGCGCTGTACGGCGACCTGGTGATCTTCGGCACCCTCGACGCCCAGCTCGTCGCCCTCAACAAGGACACCGGCAAGGTCGTGTGGCGCGAGAAGGTCGACGACTACAAGGCCGGCTACTCGCTGACCGCGGCGCCGCAGATCGTCAAGGGCCTGATCATCACCGGCGTGTCGGGCGGCGAGTTCGGGGTCATGGGCCGGGTCGAGGCGCGCGACGCGAAGACCGGCAAGATGGTGTGGATGCGCCCGGTGGTCGAGGGCCACATGGGCTACACCTACGACAAGGACGGCAACAAGGTCGAGAACGGCATCTCGGGCACGACCAACGCCAGCTGGCCGGGCGACCTGTGGAAGACCGGCGGCGCGGCGACCTGGCAGGCGGCCTACTACGACCCCGACGTGGACCTGATCTTCATGGGCACCGGCAATCCGGCGCCGTGGAACTCCTGGCTGCGCCCGGGCGACAACCTGTACTCCTCGGCCACCGTCGCCATCGATCCCGACACCGGCAAGATCGCCTGGCACTACCAGAGCACCCCGCACGACGGCTGGGACTATGACGGTGTCAACGAATTCATCTCCTTCGAATACAAGGACCCGAAGACCGGCCAGGTGGTGAAGGCCGGCGGCAAGGCCGACCGCAACGGCTTCTTCTTCGTCAATGACCGCACCAACGGCAAGCTGCTCAACGCCTTCCCGTTCGTGACCCGCATCGACTGGGCCAAGGGCATCGACATGCAGACCGGGCGGCCGATCTTCGACGACACCAAGCGCCCCGGCAACCCCTTCACCGAGGGCGGCGGCGCGGTCGAGGGCGGCAAGGGCAAGGTGGTGTTCAACGCGCCGTCCTTCCTCGGTGGCAAGAACCAGATGCCGATGGCCTTCAGCCCGGAGACCGGCCTGTTCTACGTGCCGGCCAACGAGTGGGGCATGGACATCTGGAACGAGCCGGTGAGCTACAAGCGCGGCGCCGCCTACCTGGGCGCCGGCTTCACCATCAAGCCGCTGTACGAGGACTACATCGGCGCGATGCGCGCGGTGGATCCGGTGAGCGGCAAGATCGTATGGGAGGTCAAGAACAATGCGCCGCTGTGGGGCGGGGTGCTGACCACCGGCGGCAACCTCGTGTTCTACGGCACGCCCGAGGGCTTCCTGAAGGCGGTGAATGCGAAGACGGGCGAGGAGGTCTGGCAGTTCCAGACCGGCTCGGGCGTCATCGCGCCGCCGGTGACCTGGGAAGCGGACGGCGAGCAGTACGTGGCCGTCGTGTCGGGCTGGGGCGGCGCGGTGCCGCTGTGGGGCGGCGACGTCGCCAAGCGTGTGAACTATCTCGAGCAGGGCGGCACCGTCTGGGTGTTCAAGCTGCACAAGAGCTGATCCGGCTGGGGTCTGGTTCCGTGGCCCGCCTGCGCGGCGGTGCCACGGCCCGCAGTGGCGGCCCGGACGCAGCAGCGCCCGGGCCGCACTGCATTGGCCGCGGCGGCGCATGCCGGATTCGAACCTGCCGCCAGCCCGAGGCGAACCGATCCCCCAGCCGCGCAAGTCTGCAACCATGGAGTCCCGATGATGAAGCATTTCCCGAAGACCAAGACCCTGGCCGCGGTGGCCTTCACCACCCTGGCCAGCCTCGCCGTCCATGCCGGCGAGCGCGCCACGCCGCGCGAGGCGCGCACCCTGTTCGAGCTGGCGGTGAAGTACATGGACACGAACGGCCCCGAGCGCGCCTTCGCCGCCTTCAACGACCGCAAGGGCGAGTTCGTGCGCAAGGACCTGTACGTGTTCGTGATCGACGACAAGGGCGTCTATCACGCCAGCGGCGCGGCCCCGGAGGCGCTGGTCGGCCTCACCGTGCTCAACACCACCGACGCCGCCGGCAACCCGCTGTTCCGCGAGATGATCGACCGTACCCGCGTCAGCCCTGAGGCCACGGTGCGCTACATGTGGCTGAACCGGGTGACCAACAAGGTCGAGCCCAAGGTCAGCTACGTCCGCAAGCACGGCAGCTACGTGCTCGGCGTGGGGTACTCGGCACCGCGCGCCAGCGCCGACGATGCGCGCGCGATGCTAGAGCGTGCGGTCGCGCTGGCGCGCAGCGACGGCCACGCCGCCGCCGCGGCGCGTTTCAACGACCGTCGCGGCGAGTTCGTCAGGGACGATCTCTACGTGTTCATGGTGGACATGGACAGCGGCCGCTTCGAGGCGATGGGGATGAATCCTGCGCTGGCGGACACGGACGCCCTCGGCCTGCGCGACGCGGCGGGCAATGCGCTGGTCGCCGAGATGGTCGCCAAGCTCCAGTCTGCGGATGAAGCAACGGTCGACTACGTCTGGCGCAATCCGGTCACCAACGTGGTGGAGCACAAGCGCTCCTACGTGCGCCGCGACGGGCGCTCGCTGATCGGGGTCGGGCACTACCTGGAATAAGGAACAATGGGTTGTTCCGGAGCGCAACAAATTCGTTGCGCTCCGGAACGTTCCATTGCTCAGGGCAGGCGATGGCGGACGCCGCCGGCTTCGAAGATGCGGGCGAGTTCGCCCGAGCGCTGGAGGTCCGCGAGCGCCCTGCCGAGGGCGTCGGCGAGCGCGCCGCTGTCGGCCTTGACGGCCATGCCCAGCGGCCAGCCGCTGAGACGCAGTTCGGGCATGGCGAGTGTGTCGAGGGCGACGCCGGGGTGGGATGCGAGCGCAGCTTCGAGCTCGCTGCGCGTGCCCATGACCGCGGCGATGTCGCCCTTCTTCAGCGCTGCCGCGGCCTCGCCCAGGGTGCGGAAATGCACGACGTTGGGGCGCAGCGCGCCGTCCATCAGGTGGAGCAGGAAGTCGCTGGCGTGGGTGTCCAGTTCCACGCCGATGCGCTCCTGGGTGAACACCGCGAAGCTCTCCGCCGCCGAGGCTGAGGGGGCCGGCACGCGCTCGGCGATGCGCGCCAGCGCCAGGGTCTCCAGGTGATAGGGGGCGAAGATCTTCACCTGGCGGTTGGCGGCGGCGAAATTCACGTCAACCGGCACGTGCAGCATCACGTCGCCCGGCTTGTGGCCGAGGTAGTGGCCGCGCCAGACCATGTTGCGCAGGTCGTCGTTCATGTTCTCGTCGGCCGGGAACTCGACGATCTGCGGCTGCAGCCCGAGGCGCTCGGCCAGCGCGCGGCCGAGGGCGACGTCGATGCCCTTGCCGGCCGCCGAGAAGGGTGCGAAGTTGGCGTACACCGCCACCCGCAGCGTGCCCGCCTGCTGCAGCTCGAGCTCGGCCGCCGCCGCCCGCACCGGGCTGGCGGCGAGCAGGGCAAGGGCGCCGGCGCCGAGCAGGAAGCGGCGGCGATCACTGTTCTTCATGGACCGTCTCCAGCCAGGCGCGGATCGCCCACATGGCTTCCTGCGTCAGCATGCCCTCGAAGGGCGGCATGTACACCGCGCCGTTGCGGGTCACGCCGTTGCGCACCTTGCCGATGAAGAACTCGTCCATCTCGTCGCCGCGCTCCAGGTAGCGCAGGTCGGGGGCGATGCCGCCGGAGACCGCGCCCAGGCCGTGGCAGCGCGCGCAGTTCTGGTTGAAGGCCGAGTCGCCGATACGGATCGCATCCGCATTGTCGCGGTAGGGGTTGGCGATCAGCCAGTCCCCGCCGAGCTGCTTCAGGCTGGAGGTGTCCACCGCCTGCGGGGTGACGTCGCCGTGCGCGTGGGCGAAGGTGGCGGCGGCCGCGATGCCGAGGGTGGCGGTACCGAGGGCGAGTCGGCGCAGCAGTGTCTCCGTCAAGGTTCTTGTCTTCACCTTGTTGATCCTCATGGGTGTGGTTCGAATCGGGTCTTGATCCGGTTCCTCCGGATGAAGCCTCAACTGCAATCGGCGTGCCACCTGGGGGATAATCGCGCTGCAAGGGCCGCCGCACGGGCCTTTGTTCCGCGCCGATTTTTCGAGCTGGCAAGATTCCTGCTCAGGAGCCGGGTAAACGGAGCACGCCGTTTGTTGCGAGACGGATCAAGTGCTACGTTGCGAATCGTGGAACCCAGAAATTCGAGGCAGCCGGTCGCGGGCATCGCGGCCAGGCCACCCGGAGGAGACGAGAGGACTATGGGACAGTCATTCGCTGTCGACGCCGGTCGCGACCAGCGTTTCGAGTACGCGCGCAGGCGGTTTTTCGAGGAGGGCGAGTGTCCGGACGAGGGCGTGCCGGCGCTGATCCTCAATTCCTGGCAGCGCTGCCGGGAGCTGGGGCTCGACAGCGCCAGCCGCGAGGCCCGTGCGCACTGCGAGCGCGCCCGACTGGCCGAGGTGCGCGAGCGCAACGCGCGCCTGGTCGAGCACGCCAGCGGCGTGATGGAGCATGTGTTCGAGCAGATCCGCGCCTCGGGCAGCATGGTGCTGCTGTCGGACCCCCAGGGCACGATCGTGCACAGCCTGGGCGATGCCGATTTCGTCGATCGGGCCAACCGTGTCGCGCTGCAGCCCGGCGCGTGCTGGAGCGAGGCGGCGCGCGGCACCAATGCCATAGGCACCGCGATTGCCGCCAACGCCCCGGCGGTGGTGCTGGGGGCGGAACACTACCTCGATCACAACGGGTTCCTGTCCTGTACCGCGTCGCCGATCTTCGATCCGCGCGGCGAGCTCGCCGGCGTCTTCGACGTGTCCTGCGACCAGCGCATGCACCAGCGCCACTCGCTCGGGCTGGTGCGGCTGTCGGTGCAGCTGATCGAGAAGCGCCTGTTCGAGACCGAGTTCGCCAACGAGATCCTGGTCGCCTTCCATGAGCGCCCGGAATACGTCGGCAGCCTGCAGGAGGGGCTGCTCGCGGTCACGCCCGAGGGCGTGCTGGCGGGCGCGAACTCGATCGCGCGCGAATGGCTGGCGCAGCGCCTCGAGGGCGGTGGGGCCTCGTTCGCCGAGCTGTTCCGCCAGGGCCTGGGCAAGATCGCCGACCGTGCGCAGAACTCGAGCGACGCCCTGATCCGCCTCGCGCTCCACGACGGCTCGCACCTTTACGTGCAGCTGCGCTCGCTGCGGCCGCAGATCGGCGCCTTCGTCGGCGAGACGCGCAGGATCGCCGAGGCGGCGCGGGCGCCGCGTGCGGCGCCGGCCGCCGCCAGCACGCGCTGCACGCTCGAGTCGCTCGCCACCGGCGACGCCGGTATCGGGCGCGCGCTCGACCGTGCGCGCCGCATCCTCGGCAAGGACATCCCGCTGCTGATCCAGGGCGAGTCGGGCGTCGGCAAGGAGTTGTTCGCGAGCGCCTTCCACAACAGCGGCCCGCGCGCCGACAAACCCTTCGTGGCGCTCAACTGCGCGGCGGTGCCGGAATCGCTGATCGAGTCCGAGCTGTTCGGCTACGTCGGCGGCGCCTTCACCGGTGCGCGCAAGGAAGGCGCGATCGGCAAGATCCAGCAGGCCCACGGCGGCACCCTGTTCCTCGACGAGATCGGCGACATGCCGCTCGGCATGCAGGCGCGGTTGCTGCGCGTGCTCCAGGAGCGCTGCGTGACCCCGGTCGGCTCGGTGAAGTCGATCCCGGTCGACATCTCGCTCGTGTGCGCCACCCACCGCGTGCTGCGCGATGCGGTCGCGCGCGGCGAGTTCCGCGAGGATCTCTATTACCGCGTCAACAGCCTCACCGTCAGCCTGCCGCCGCTGCGCGAACGCAGCGACATCCGCTGCATCGTCGAGCGTATCGTCGAGCGCGAGGCCGCCGATGCCGGGCTGTCCGGCGTGCGCATCGGCGAGGAGGTGATGCGCTTCGTCGAGCGCCATTCCTGGCCGGGCAACGTGCGCCAGTTGCAGAACGTGATCCGGGTCGCTGTTGCCCTCCTCGACGAAGGCGAGACCGAGATCCTGCCCGCCCACCTGCCGGAGGAGCTGTTCCTGTCCGATCCGGCCGCGTCCGGGGAGGCGGCCCGGGGCACGGACCAGGGCGCGCCACGGCTGGCTGCGGAACCGGCCGCGGCGCCGGTTGCGGGGGACGGACTGGTGCTGGCATTCGACCGTCCCGGGGCGCGCCGTCTGGACCAGCTCGAGGTCGAGCTCATCGAGCGCGTGATGCGCGAGGTCGGCGGCAACCTGTCGGCGGCTGCCCGCCTGCTGGGCGTCAGCCGCAACCGCCTGTACCGCAAGCTCGGGCGCAGCGGTGGAAGCGCGGCCGTGGATGGGTAATCCCGGGTTGACCTTCCATAGGCATGGCTTATGCTTGAATTTGCATAGGCGCTTTGACCTGTGAAGCACCTGTGGGTCGCCGGGGGCAGGGTGTTCGGTCCGGCGACCGATTGCATCAACCAATAACGAATCAGGAGACGATCGATGTGGAAAGCACTGCACATTGATCCCGCGAAGTGCACCGGCTGTCTGCAATGCGAGATGGCCTGCTCCTACGAGCACACCGGGGTCATCAATCCGAGCAAGTCGCGCATCAAGGTGTTCAACTTCGAACACGAGGGCCGCAAGGTGCCCTACACCTGCACGCAGTGCACCGAGGCCTGGTGCCTGAACTCCTGTCCGGTGGATGCGATCCGCATCGATCTCACCACGGGCGCCAAGATGGTGTTCGAGGACACCTGCGTCGGCTGCAAGGTGTGCACCATCGCCTGCCCGTTCGGCACCATCAACTACAACCAGGACACCGGCAAGGTGCAGAAGTGCGACCTGTGCGAGGGCAATCCCGCCTGCGCCAGCGCCTGTCCCACCGGCGCCATCACCTATGTCGACGCCGACTGGACCGGCATCGACAAGATGCGCGCCTGGGCCGCCAAGGCCAACACGCCGGCTTCGGCCGCTGCCTGAGGAGGACACGTCATGGGTTGGAACAGAAAAGTCCTGCGGGTGAACCTCACGGCCGGTACCTGTACGGAAGAAGCGCTGAACATGAAGTGGGCCGACGAATACCTCGGCTCGCGCGGCCTGGCCACCAAGTACCTGGTGTCCGAGATCGACCCCAGGGTCGATCCGCTGTCGCCCGACAACAAGATGATCATGGCCACCGGGCCGCTGACCGGCACCATGGCCTCGACCGGCGGTCGCTACACCGTCGTCACCAAGGGCCCGCTGACCGGTGCCATCGCGTGCTCGAACTCGGGCGGCTTCTTCGGCGCCGAGATGAAGTTCGCCGGCTGGGACATGGTGGTCTTCGAGGGCAGGTCGGCCAAACCGGTGTGGCTCTACATCGAGAACGACAGGGCCGAGCTGCGCGACGCCGCCGGCCTGTGGGGCAAGAGCTGCTGGGAAACCGAGGAGAAGATCAAGGAAGAACTCCAGGACCCGCTGGTGCGCATCTCCTCGATCGGTGTCGCCGGCGAGAATCAGGTGCTGTACGCCTGCATCGTCAATGACCTGCATCGCGCGGCCGGCCGCTCGGGCGTGGGCGCGGTGATGGGCTCGAAGAACCTCAAGGCGGTGGCGATCCGCGGCACCAAGGGCGTGTCGGGCATCAAGGACTTCGGCGCCTTCCTCAAGGCCACCAACGACGCCAAGAAGGTGCTCGCCGACAACGCGGTCACCGGCCAGGGCCTGCCGAAGTACGGCACCCAGGTGCTGATGAACGTGATCAACGAGATCGGCGCGCTGCCCACCCGCAACCACCGCGACGTGCAGTTCGAGGATGCGTCCAAGATTTCCGCCGAGGCCATGCACGAGAAGCGCGAGTCCGATGGCAAGACCCACCTCGTCACCAACGCCGCCTGCTTCGGCTGCACCATCGCCTGCGGTCGCATCTCGGAAATCGACAAGGGCCACTTCACGGTGAAGAACAGCCCGAAATACTGGGGCGCCTCCGGCGGCCTGGAATACGAGGCGGCGTGGGCGCTCGGAGCGGCCAACGGCGTGGGCGACCTCGAGGCGCTGCAGTACGCGAACCTGATCTGCAACGAGCAGGGCATGGACCCGATCTCCTTCGGTGCCACCGTCGGCGCGGCGATGGAGCTGTACGAGCTGGGCATCCTCGATGACGCGAAGATCGGCATCCCGGCGCCCTTCGGCTCGGCCGAGGCGCTGGCGAAGATGGTCGAGATGACCGCGGTGGGCGAGGGCTTCGGCAAGGAGCTCGGCATGGGCAGCAAGCGCCTGTGCGAGAAATACGGCCGTCCCGAGCTGTCGATGAGCGTCAAGGGCCAGGAGTTCCCGGCCTACGACTCGCGCGGCATCCAGGGCATGGGCCTGGCCTACGCCACCTCCAACCGCGGCGCCTGCCACCTGCGCGGCTACACGGTGGCATCCGAAGTGCTCGGTATCCCGGTCAAGACCGATCCGCTCACCACCGACGGTAAGCCGGAGCTGGTGAAGGCCTTCCAGGACGCGACCGCGGTGTTCGACTCGGCGGGCATCTGCGTGTTCACCAGCTTCGCCTGGACCCTGGCCGACGTGCAGCCGCAGGTCGCCGCCGCCTGCGAGGGCGACTGGAGCATGGAGAAGCTGAACGAGGTGGGCGAGCGCATCTGGAACATGGAGCGCATGTTCAACAACGCCGCAGGCTTCACCGCCAAGGACGACAACCTGCCGCCGCGCCTGACCCAGGAACCGGCCAAGACCGGTCCCGCCAAGGGCCTGGTCAACGGCCTGGCGAAGATGCTGCCCGAGTACTACCAGGTACGCGGCTGGACGCCCGCGGGCGAACCGACCGCGGAGACCCGCGCACGTCTGGGTTTGTGATGTCGCAAGCGCACACGGGCGCCTTCGCGGGAGCCCGTGTGCCGTTCGAGGACGTTCCAATGAAACATCTGATTCTCGGCAACGGCCCCGCGGGGGTCGTTGCCGCCGAAACCCTGCGCAAGGCCGCGCCCGGCGACGACATCCTGATGGTCGGCCACGAGGATGCGCCGCCGTACTCGCGCATGGCCATCCCCTACCTGCTCGAAGGCAACATCGACGAGTCGGGCACCTGGCTGCGCAAGGGTGCGGACCATTTCGAGCGCCTGCGCATCCGCCAGCTGCGCGGCCGTGCGGTGGCACTCAATACCGAAAAGCGCACCGTGCTGTTCGACGACGGTCACTTCGAGGACTACGACCGCCTGCTGATCGCCACCGGCTCGCATCCGGTGCGTCCGCCGATCCCCGGCGTCGATCTGCCCGAGGTGCAGACCTGCTGGACGCTAGCCGACGCGCGCGCGATCGCCGCCCATGCGAAACCGGGCGCGCGCGTGCTGCAGCTGGGCGCGGGCTTCATCGGCTGCATCATCATGGAGGCGCTCGCCAAGCGTGGCGTGCAGCTTACGGTGGTGGAGATGGGCGACCGCATGGTGCCGCGCATGATGACGCCCAAGGCCGGCGGCATGATCAAGCGCTGGGTGGAGGAGAAGGGCATCCGCGTCGTGACCTCGGCCGGCGTGCAACGCATCGATCGCGGCAGCGAGGCGGGCAGCGACGCGCCGCTGGCGGTCACGCTGTCCACCGGCGACCGCCTGGACTGCGACCTGGTCATCGTCGCCGCGGGCGTCGCGCCCAATGTCGGCTTCCTCGAGGAAACGCCGGTGCATGTGGCCAAGGGCGTGCTGGTCGACGACCGCATGGAAACCTCGGTGCCCGGCGTCTTCGCCGCCGGCGACGTGGCCGAGGCGCCGGATCTCTTCACCGGCGCGCATCTGGTCGCCGCGATCCAGCCCAACGCCGCCGACCAGGCGCGCATCGCCGCGATGAACATGGCGCGCGGCAGCGCCGCGGCACGTGACACCCGGCTCAACGGCGTGCTCGCGATCAACGTGCTCGACACGCTGGGCCTGATCTCCTCGTCCTTCGGCCAGTGGTGGGGCGAGAAGGCCGAAGCCGGCGGCAGCGGCGTGGAGATGATCGACGAGACCCGCTACCGTTACCTCAGCCTGCAGTTCAAGGACGACGTGATGATCGGCGCCACCTCGATCGGGCTGACCCAGCACGTCGGCGCGCTGCGCGGGCTGATCCACGGCCAGGTGAAGCTGGGCGACTGGAAGGCGCGTCTGCTCGCCAATCCGCTGGCCTTCGTCGATGCCTACGTCGCGCGCAGCCAGCAGCCGATGGCGCTCGCGCGCTGAGGGGGGCGAATTGGAGACCCGGGTGACGATCCGCATCGCTTTCAAGCTTTTCGCCTCGCTGTCCGACTACCTGCCCGACGGCCATCGCGGCAACCGGCTGGATCTGGAGGTGGACGAAGGCACGACGGTGGCGGACATGATCCACCGCTACCGCGTGCCCGAGCGCAGCGCGCATCTGGTGCTGGTGAACGGGCACTTCGTGCCTGCGGCCGAGCGCGCGAAGCGCCACCTGCAGGAGGGCGACGAGCTCGCCATCTGGCCGCCGATCGCAGGCGGTTGAGCGGTGGCGTTCATCAACGGCCCGGTGCCCGAATCCTTCGAGCGCCGGGTCACCGCCACGCCGCGCGAGTTCGAGCGCGACCTGCGCCAGGCCTGGCCGGCAGTGGAGGGCAGCGCGGCTGCGGCGCGCTTCAGCCTGCGCGACGGCACGCAGGAACTCGTCATCGACATCGAAGCCGCCGGCGTGCGCCGGCTGGGCCTGTTCGAATTGCCGCAACTCGACGTGCGCTACCGCTTCGCCCCCGGCGACGAGGCCATGCGCCGCGCCTTGCTGGCGAGGCTGGACCGCGCGATGCAGAAGGGCGGGGGCTGATCCCCGCCTCGACCAAGCTCTGGATATCCATAAATGAACAACGGTTATGTCGTCGGCCACATCACGGTGAAGAACGCGGAGATGTGGGCCGAGTATCGAAGCAGGGTGCCGGCGACGCTGACCCCCTGGGGTGGCGAACTCGTCTTCCGCGGCAAGCAGGTGGCGGCGCTGTCCGGTGCGAGCCCGCATGAGGACATCGTCGTGATCCGCTTTCCCAGCGTCGCGGCGGTGAATGACTGGTTCTCGTCGCCGGCCTACCAGGCCCTGATTCCGCTGCGCGAACAGGCCGCCGACGTACTCCTGCTGTCCTACGAGAGCTAGGCGGGGCGCCTTTCCGGCTGATTCTCGGCGCGTAACGCCCGGCGGCACGGTCTCCCGCCTCATCCGCTTGCCATGTTCCGGCGGGCACGGGCTTTCGGGTATGCTCCCCGCCGATGTCCGCCTTCGCCGCCACCTTCTCCGAAGCCATTTCGCTGCTCGCCACTTTCGACCACACCGTGGCGGAGATCGTGGCGCTTTCCCTGCAGGTCAGCGGCGGCGCCGTTGTGCTGGGCACGCTGATCGGTCTGCCTCTGGGCGCCTGCATCGCGGTCGGCCGCTTTCCGGGCAAGAACGCGCTGTCGGTGCTGATCAACGGCATGATGGGCCTGCCCTCGGTGGTGGTGGGCGTGGTCGTCTATCTGGTGCTGTCGCGCTCGGGCCCGTTCGGGGGCTTCGGGCTGCTGTACACGCCGCTGGCCATGATCATCGCCCAGACGCTTCTGGTCGTGCCGCTGATGGCGGCGATCACCCGCCAGGTGGTGGAGGACGTGTGGCAGCGCTACGCCGAGGAGCTGCAGCTGATGCGCTTCTCGTGGTGGGACAGCGTGACCACGCTGCTCTACGACTGCCGCCATTCCCTGGTGGTCGCGGTGCTGGCCGGCCTCGGACGGGCGATGAGCGAGGTGGGCGCGGTGATGATCGTCGGCGGCAACATCGATCGCGCGACCCGGGTGATGACGACCGCGATCGCGCTCGAGACCAGCAAGGGCGACCTCGCGCTGGCGATCGCGCTGGGCATGGTGCTCATCGTCATCATCCTGGCACTCAACGCCGTCGCCTTCGTGCTGCGCCAGTGGGCGATGCGACGTTACGGCTGAGGCGGGCGATGACGATCTTCCCCTTGCGCATCCGCGACCTGCGTTACCGCCCCAACGGCCGCGAGGTGCTTGCCGGGATCGACCTGGAGCTGGGCGACGAGGGCATCACGCTGGTGCTCGGGCCCAACGGCGCGGGCAAGAGCGTCCTGCTGCGCGCGATCTGTGGCCTGGTGCAGCCGAGCTCGGGCAGCATGGCCTGGGGCGCGGAGCAGGGCGCGCGGCCGGAGCATGGCGTGATGATGGTGTTCCAGCGCCCCATGATGCTGCGCGCCTCGGTGCTGCACAACGCGGCCCTCGGCCTCAAGCCCTTCGATCTGTCGGGGCGCGAGCGCGCAAGGCGTGCCATGGCGATGCTCGAGCGCATCGGCCTCGCCGACCGTGCCGGCGACAGCGCGCGCCTGCTGTCCGGCGGCGAGCAGCAGCGCCTCGCGCTGGCGCGCGCCTGGCTGACCAGGCCGCGCCTGCTGCTGCTCGACGAACCCACCGCCAGCCTCGACCCGTCGGCGAGCGCGGCGGTCGAGCGCATCATCCGCGAGATCCGTACCGACGGCACGCGCATCCTGATGGTCACCCACAACCTCGGTCAGGCCACACGGCTGGGCGACGACATCGTGTTCATGTCCGGCGGGCGGGTCTGTGAGCACACCGCGGTACAGCCCTTCTTCGCGCGCCCGCGCTCGGAGGAGGCGCGGCTCTTCATCCAGGGCGAGCTGCCGTGGCGGATGAGGCTGTGAGCCGTCGCCGCCGAGTGCCGCTGCCGGCCGTGGTGCTCTTCGTGCTGGCCGGGCTGAGCCTGGTGCCGGCGCTGATCTGCTTCGCCGGCGAAGGGGCCCGCCTGCACCCGGCGCTGTCCGACCCCATGGCCGGCCTCGCCTTCCTGGTGTCGGCGATCGCGCTCGCCGGCTCGGGGGCGTTCCCGCTCGTTTTCGCCCGTCTGGCGCGTCGGGACGGCGGCGAGTAGGGCCGCACTGTCGGGATTTCTTACGCTCGCGATCAGTGAATCCGATTGCTACGAGGCGTTTCGCGGCGGTTTCGGTCCTGCACCGTGATCTAAGTCACACTAACCACGGGAACGCTTTGTCATTCTCGCCCGAGTTATTGCCCAGCTTGGGTTCTGGCGGGGTGAACTGTCGGTATTTCTTACACTCCAGCGTCATGTGCTCACGTGGCTGTACTATTCACACGGGTTTGGCAGGGTGGCACGGGCGTTGCTTCGGGATAAGTGCCGTCAATGGGCCGAGGGGATGACATGAAAAAGAATACGCTCGTGGTGCTTGCGTTCGGACTGCTTGGGTCCGCTGCCGTCGCGGCCCCCGTCCCGGTGCAAGTGGCCGAAATCGCGGCCATCGGCAACGACAATCCGATCGGCAACGGCTCCGCCCTGATCGCCGACGGCCTCTATCCGGCTGAGGGCAGTTCGTGGAATGGTCAGGGCAGCGCCTACTGGAGGGGCAACGGCAAGACCATCACGCTGAGCTTCGACCAGGATTACGCGCTTCATGACCTGGTGCTGTCGGTGGATGGCAACGACAGCTATCTGGTAGAGATCTCGACGGACAGCATCTCCTGGTCGCAGTTGCTCCTGCTGCCCCTGGGGTGGGCGGGGAACGACAGCGGAATGCAGACCCTCGACAGCCGCACAGGCGCACTCGATGACTGGCTGTCTTCCCTGGACGCCGTCATTGCGCGCCATGCACGCATCAGCGCAGTCACCGGCGACAACAAGTACGCGGTGGGCGAACTGGCCTTCTTCGGCGTGCCCGCGCCGACCGCTCCGACGGGCGGGAATGGACCCGCGGAACAGGAGGCCGAGGTCATCCCTGTCCCGGAGCCCGGCAGCCTGGCCCTGCTGGCGGTAGGTCTGCTGAGTGCTGCCTTCGGTCTCGGGCGGCGGCGAGCCTGATCAGGATGCCGGCGCCTGCTGGGGCCGGGGCGATTCGCTTGTCCTGACGGGGGCGTCGGGCAGAGGGACACTGCGGGGCGCAGGAGGCCCCGGTGCTCAGGCCTTCCAGTGCCCCGACTTGCCCCCCAGCTTCTCCATCAACTGGATGCCCTCCATGCGCATGCCGCGATCGACGGCTTTACACATGTCATAAATCGTGAGCAGGCCCACGTTCACCGCGGTCAGCGCTTCCATCTCCACGCCGGTCCGGCCGACGGTTTCGGCGGTGACCGTGCAGCGGATGGCGGATTCGGCCTCGTCCAGCTCGAACTCCACCGCCACCCGGGTGAGCGGGATCGGGTGGCAGAGCGGGATCAGTTCGCTGGCGCGCTTCGAGCCCTGGATGGCGGCGATGCGCGCGATGCCGAGCACGTCGCCCTTCTTCGCGCTGCCGGATTTCACCATCGCGAAGGTGTCCGGGAGCATCACGATGCGGCCGGTGGCGATGGCGACACGGCGGGTCTCGGCCTTGGCACCGACGTCGACCATGTGGGCCTGGGCGTCGGCGTCGAAATGGGTGAGGGGATTCGGAGTCGAGGAGGACATGGCTTCATGGGCGGGCGCCGGCAAATGAGCCGGCGCCGGGTCGGAAGGCGGGTTGGTGGGACTGGCTGCAATGGTCGGGAGGCGCGCTGCCGGCCTGTGGCTACAGATCGATACACCCGGCCGGGAACGCTGCGCAAGCGGCGGGTATCATAGCACCCGATGATGCGCCGACCTCTCGCCCTGCTGCTCAGCCTGGCGCTGGCCTTGCCCGCGCCGCTGCCCGCTCTGGCCTACGATCTGCCCGATCTGGGCGATGTGGCCGCGTCCGAGCTTTCGCCCGCGGCCGAGCGTCGCATCGGCGAGCAGATCATCAGCCAGATCCGCTGGCGGGATGCTGCTTATCTGGACGATCCGGAGGT
Source organism: Rhodocyclaceae bacterium (assembly GCA_029982755.1). Taxonomy (GTDB): domain Bacteria; phylum Pseudomonadota; class Gammaproteobacteria; order Burkholderiales; family Rhodocyclaceae; genus Thauera. The sequence continues at coordinate 2,706 of JARRBR010000011.1, read as the reverse complement.
CGAGGAATACGTCGATCGCCTCGGCCACCGGCTGGCGGCGGCGAGCAACAGTCCGACCCAGGATTTCGATTTCTTCGTCGTGCGCGACCCGACGCTGAATGCCTTCGCGCTGCCCGGTGGCTACATCGGTGTGCACACCGGTCTGCTGCTGGCGGCGCAGACCGAGTCCGAATTCGCCTCGGTGCTCGGACACGAGATCGCCCACGTGACCCAGCGCCACATCGCGCAGATCGTCGGCAAGCAGAGCCAGTCGGCGATGCTGATGGTGGCCTCGATGCTGGTGGCGGTGCTGGCGGCGCGCAGCAACTCCGACCTCAGCCAGGCGGCGATCGCGGCGGGCCAGGCCGGCGCCATCCAGTCCCAGCTCGGCTACACCCGCTCGTTCGAGCGCGAGGCCGACCGCGTCGGGCTGGAGACGCTCGCCAACGCCGGACTGGACGTGCGCGGCATGCCCGGCTTCTTCGAGCGCCTGCAGCGCAATACCCGCGTGTATGAGAACAACGCCCCGGCCTACCTGCGCACCCACCCGCTGACCTCCGAACGTATCGCGGACATGGAGAACCGGGTGACCAGCATGCCCTACCGCCAGGTGCCCGATTCGGCGGACTTCCGCTATGTCCGCGCCAAGCTGCGCGCCAGTGCCGGGCAGCCGACGGAGGCGGTAAAGGACCTGCAGGATCAGCTCGCGCGCACGCCGAAGGACGAGGCGCTCGAGTATGGGCTCGGACGTGCCCTGTTGCGTGCGGGGCGCCTCGACGAAGCCGATCGGCACATCACGGCCTTGCGCAAGTCCGCGCCGGCCTCGCCCTGGCTGGAGGCGCTCGCTGCGGAGATTCGCCTGGCGCGCAAGGACGCCACCGGGGCGGCGCGGATCCTGGAGGCGGCGCAGAAGCAGTTCCCGGCCAGCCGCAGCCTGTCCTATGCGCTCGCCGACGCCCGCATCCACGCCGGGCAGGCGCGCGAGGCGGCGGCCGGCGTGCGGCGCATGATCGATACCCGCAACGGCGATCCGCGCCTGTGGCAGCTGCTGTCGCGCGCGCACGCCGCGCTCGGCCAGCGCACCGCGCAGCACCGCGCACAGGCTGAGGTCTATGTGCTGCGCGGTAGCCTGCCGGCGGCGATCGAGCAGCTGGAGATCGCGCGCAAGGCCGGGGATGGCGATTTCTACGAGCTGTCTGCGGTCGATGCGCGGATGCGCGAGCTCAAGCAGCGCCTGCTCGAGGAAAAGCGCGAGCGCTGAACCGGGTTCGTGGAACGACCGCAGCCGCCTGTGAACCCATGCCTTTCGACACCCGCCGGCATCCATTAGAATCCGGCGTTCTACTCAAACCAGGAACAGAGGACAAGGATGAATTTCGACAAGGAAGTGGATGCTCGCGGGCTCAACTGCCCCCTGCCTATCCTGCGCGCCAAGAAGATGCTGGCGGAGATGCAGTCCGGCCAGGTCGTGCGCGTACTCGCGACCGACCCGGGTTCGGTCAAGGACTTCCAGGCCTTTGCGCGTCAGACCGGTAACGAGCTGGTGCAGCAGGGCGAGACGGCCGACAAGGCGTTCGAGTTCTTCCTGAAGCGCAAGTAAGCCCGTGCCGGCCGCGTCGCGGCCGATGACGGCGACAAGAAAAAAGCGGGCCTCGGCCCGCTTTTTTCTTGTCCGGCGGGCCCGCTTCCACGGTGTGACCCGGGCGAGCCCGAATCTCCCATAGGAGCGGAGTGGGCCTGCCCGCGAACGACAGGCGTGACGGCCGGGCTCAGCCGCCGAGCTTGACCAGCTGCGGCTTGAGCTTGTCCACCGTGGCCTTGAAACCGGCGAGGCGGTCGCGTTCCTGCTGCACCACCGCCGCCGGCGCGCGGTCGACGAAGCTGGCGTTGCCGAGCTTGCCTTCGGCCTTGGCGATCTCGCCTTCGAGGCGGGCGATTTCCTTGCCCAGGCGCTCGCGCTCGGCGGCGACGTCGATCTCCACCTTCAGCATCAGGCGGGTCTCGCCAGCCACTGCGACCGGGGCGAGCTCGTCGGCGCCGATCTCATCGACGATCTGCACGTCCGACAACTTGGCCAGTCCGGCGAGGTAGGGCGCATACACGCCCAGTGCGGCCCTGTCGCCGGCGGCCACCAGCGGCAGACGCTGGGCGGGGGAGATGTTCATCTCGCCGCGCAGGTTGCGGCAGGCGTAGATCATCGCCTTGAGCTCGGCGACCTTCGCCTCGGCGGCCTCATCGATGCGCTTCATGTCGGCCTGCGGGTAGCGGGCCTGCATCAGGCTATCGGTGTCCTTGCGCCCGGCGAGCGGGGCCACGGTCTGCCACAACTCCTCGGTGATGAAGGGGATCAGCGGGTGGGCGAGGCGCAGCACGGTCTCGAGCACGCGCAGCAGCGTGCGACGGGTGGCGCGCTGCTGCGCGGGCGTGCCGGTCTGGATCTGCACCTTGGCGAGCTCCAGGTACCAGTCGCAGTACTCGTCCCATACGAACTCGTACACCGCACGCGCGACGAGGTCGAAACGGTAGGCCTCGAACTGCTCGGCGACCTCGGCTTCGGTACGCTGCAGGCGCGACACGATCCAGCGGTCGGCGAAGGAGAAGTCGAGCACCTCGGTGGAGCAGGCGACATTGTCGCCGATGCCGCAGTCCTGGCCCTCGCAGTTCATCAGCACGAAGCGGGTGGCGTTCCACAGCTTGTTGCAGAAGTTGCGGTAGCCCTCGCAGCGC
>JARRBR010000099.1 GCA_029982755.1 Rhodocyclaceae bacterium | reverse complement strand
CCTCACCGCCAACCGCATCGAGTGGCTGGCCGGCATCATCAACGGCACGACCAACTTCATCCTGTCCGAGATGCGCGACAAGGGCCTGCCCTTTGCCGAGGTGCTGAAGGAGGCGCAGGCGCTGGGCTATGCCGAGGCCGACCCGACCTTCGACATCGAAGGCGTGGACGCCGCGCACAAGGCGACGATCATGAGCGCGATCGCCTTCGGCATCCCGATGCAGTTCGACAAGGCCTACATCGAGGGCATCAGCAAGCTCGACTCGGTGGACATCACCTATGCCGAGCAGCTCGGCTACCGCATCAAGCTGCTGGGCATCGCGCGCCGGCGCGAGCAAGGCGTGGAGCTGCGCGTGCATCCGACCCTGATCCCGGCCAAGCGCCTGATCGCGAACGTCGAAGGCGCGATGAACGCGGTGCTGGTGCAGGGCGACGCGGTCGGCGCCACGCTTTACTACGGCAAGGGCGCTGGTGCCGAGCCGACCGCGTCGGCGGTGATCGCCGACCTGGTGGACGTCACCCGCCTGCACACCTCGGACCCCGAGCATCGCGTGCCGCACCTGGCCTTCCAGCCCGATCAGGTGCGCGACGTGCCGGTGCTGCCGATCGATGAGGTCGTCACTTCCTACTACCTGCGCATGCGCGTCGAGGACAAGCCGGGCGTGCTCGCCGACATCACCCGCATTCTGGCCGACAGCGGCATCTCGATCGAGGCGCTGAGTCAGAAGGAAGCCGCCGAGGGCGAGTCGCACACCGACATCATCATGCTGACCCACCAGACGGTCGAGAAGAACGCCAATGCAGCGATCGCCAAGATCGAGGCGCTGGCGGTGGTGCAGGGCAAGGTGACCAAGCTGCGGATGGAAACCCTGTGAGCACGGGCCGGATGGGCTGAAGCATGATCGACGAAGGAGGTCGTCACCGGTTAGGGACGGCCTCCTTCCGGTTTTACGGCGGGTGGCGTCGCACGCGGCGACGACGAACGAGAAGGTGGGTGAGGGCGCAATGCAAGACAGGCTCGAGAACAGGGTGGATCAGGTCTTCGTCGGCAGGGTGCGCCTGATGCTGCCCGACGGCGAGGCGACCGGCATGTTCAAGTCGGCGGTGGCGGGGCCGGTGCAACTCTCGGCCACGGGGCTGGCGGGCGACGAGCAGGCCGATCTTCGCCACCACGGCGGTGCCGACAAGGCGCTGCACCACTATCCGGCCGAGCATTACGCGGTGATCGCCGAGGAGTGGCCGCAGTGCGCCGCTATGGTGGCGCCCGGCGTGCTCGGCGAGAACATCAGCACCCGGGGCATGACCGAGCACGAGGTCTGCATCGGCGACGTCTTCCGCATCGGCAGCGCCCTGGTGCAGGTGAGCCAGCCGCGCGCTCCGTGCTGGAAGATCGATCGTCGGCTGAAGGTGGACGATGCCTCGCGTTTCGTCGAGGCGGCCGGGATCACCGGCTGGTACTACCGGGTGCTGTCGCCCGGCACGATCGCCGCGGGCGACGGGATCGCGCTGCTTGAGCGGCCGAACGCCTGGCTCAGCCTCGCACACTATTGGGACGAGGTCATGGCGCACCGCCCCGACATCGCTTCCTTGCGGCGCATCGCGGCCGCGACGGGGCTGGCGGCCGACAAGGCGCAGCGCTGGCGCGAGCGCGCCGACTGGCTCGAGGCTCACGCCGGTTGAAAGGCGCCGTCCACCGCGTGGGCGGCGGGGCGGATTCATGGCTACACTGAAGACACGTGCGCAACGTTCCTGCGCCGGGCGCACATCAAGGAGCGCACCCGCATGGCCTTCAAGCTCGTCGTGTTCATCGCCATCCTCGTGGCCGTGGCCGTGCTCGGCACGCGCGGCTATCGCGCGTCGGTGCGGCGCTTCGAGCGCGAGCGGGGAGGGCTGGCCGAGGGGCAGGATGGCGGGGCGGGGTGATCGTGCGCGTGACCGCCCCGGTCAACAGCGAAGAGCGCGTCGAGGAGAGCGAAATGTCCGATCACACCTACAAGCTCGTGGAAATCGTCGGTTCGTCACGCGAAGGCACGGATGCCGCCATCCGCAACGCGATCGAGACGGCGTCGCGAACGATCCGCCACATCGACTGGTTCGAGGTGGTGGACACGCGCGGTCACATCGTGGACGGCAAGGTCGCCCACTTCCAGGTCACGCTGAAGGTCGGCTTCCGCCTCGAAGCGGAATGAATCCGAGAGCGGCCGGGGAGGCCCGGCCGCAAGCCAGGCAAGCGCCTTGACGGCTGCGCCGCCGTGGCGCGACCAGGAACGGCGCGCGCGGGGACGCTCAGACCGGCGTGGCGCCGGTGATCTGGTGCAGGCGGGCCACGGTGGCGCCGTCCAGGCGCAGGCCCTGCGCGAGTTGGCGAAGGTAGTCGATCTCGGCCTGGGTGTCGAGGTCGATCGCGAGCAGCGAGGCCGCGTAGACCTCGGCGGCCACCATCTCGTTGGGCACCTCGGCCACCAGCGCATCGAGGTCGAGCGGCGCGCGCAGTTCGCTCATCAGGAACTGTTTTTCCTCGTCGCTCAGGCCGTCGGCACCCACCTTGCCGACGATGCGCTGGATCTCGTCCTCCTCGATGCGGCCATCGGCCTTGGCGGCCGACACCATCGCACGCAGCACCAGCGCCTCGGCGTCGGGAGCGGTCATCGCCTCGAGCTCCTGCGGCGCGAAGCCGGCCGCTGCACCGGGCATCGCCGCCTGTTCGCGGCGGCTGTCGGTCCAGTTCTTGAGGGCAGCCATCGCGATGGTGGCCAGGATCGCCATGCCGGCACCGCCCCCGCCACCGCTGGCGGCGCTGCTGCGGCCGCCGCCGAGTACGCTGCCGAGCAGATCGCCCAGTCCGCCGCCGGCCGAAGGACGGCTCCCGCCGAGCCCGCCACCGACGCTTCCGCCGAGTGCCCCGCCGAGCAGATCGCCCAGGCCGCCTGCGCCTGCGTTGCTGCGTCCGCCGCCAAGAGCGGCGCCGAGCAGGTCGCCGAGCCCGCCGCCCGTGGCGCCTCCGCCACCCTGGCCGCCGAGCAGCCCGCCAAGCAGTTCGCCGATGCCGCCCGCGCCGACTGCGTGGTCCAGACGCGACCGGCCCTGGCCGGACATGCCCTGCTGGAGAATCTGGCCGAGAATGTTTCCGAGGCTCATCGCTGACTCCGCTTCGTTGTGTGGAAATTCAATTGTATCGGGCCCGTGCGGCGGCGGTGCGCATGATTTGCGCATGGCGGCGCGCCATCGCGTCCGCAGCGGATGGGCCGGTTCCGAGCCACGCCCGCCCCGGTTCCGGCTGGGTCCGTCGGAAACGACTCGATGCGAGGCCGAATTCGTTAGAATTCCGGCTTTGCGTCCCTGCCTCGCTCCAGTTCGGGCGCGCCGATCAAGCCATCCTGAAGGACTGCCTCGTGAAGTACATCTCCACCCGCGGCCACGCCGGCCAGCCCGCCAACCCCGAGTTCTGCGACATCCTGCTGGGTGGCCTGGCGCCCGATGGGGGCCTCTACCTGCCCGAGTCCTATCCGCAGGTGACGCGCGCCGAGCTCGACGCCTGGCGCGGACTGTCGTATGCCGAGCTCGCCTTCGCGATCCTGTCGAAGTTCATCACCGACATCCCGGCCGCCGACCTGAAGGCGATCTGCGACAAGAGCTACACCGCCGAGGTGTACCGCCACGTGCGCAAGGGTGACGACGCGCGCGACATCACCCCCGTGCATTGGCTGGATGAGGGCCGCTTCGGGCTGCTGGAGCTGTCCAATGGCCCGACGCTGGCCTTCAAGGACATGGCGATGCAGCTGCTCGGCAACCTGTTCGAGTACGTGCTCGCGAAGCGCGGCGAGACCATCAACATCCTCGGCGCCACATCGGGCGATACCGGTTCGGCGGCAGAGTATGCAATGCGCGGCAAGCGGGGGGTGCGCGTGTTCATGCTGTCGCCGCACGGCAAGATGAGCGCCTTCCAGCGTGCGCAGATGTACTCGCTGCCGGACGAGAACATCTTCAACATCGCCGTCACCGGCATGTTCGACGACGCCCAGGACATCGTGAAGGCGGTGTCCAACGACCATGCCTTCAAGGCGAAGCACAAGATCGGCGCGGTGAATTCGATCAACTGGGCGCGGGTCGCGGCGCAGATCGTCTACTACTTCAAGGGCTACTTCGCCGCGACGAAGTCGAACGACGAGCAGGTCGCCTTCTGCGTGCCCTCCGGAAACTTCGGCAACATCTGCGCCGGCCACATCGCGCGCCAGATGGGCCTGCCGGTGGCGAAGCTGATCCTCGCCACCAACGAGAACGACGTGCTCGACGAGTTCTTCCGCAGCGGCGTGTATCGCCCGCGCAAGGCGGCCGAGACCCACGTGACCTCCAGCCCGTCGATGGACATCTCCAAGGCCTCGAACTTCGAGCGCTTCGTCTTCGATCTGGTCGGGCGCGACCCGCAGAGGGTGGCTGCGCTGTGGGCCGAGGTGGACGCCGGGCGCGCCTTCGATCTTTCGGGATCGCCGGAATTCGCCCGCATCGGCGAGTTCGGCTTCGTGTCGGGGGCGAGCAGCCACGCCGACCGCCTGGCGACGATCCGCAAGGTGTTCGAGCGGTATGGCGTGATGATCGACACCCACACCGCAGACGGCGTGAAGGTGGCCTGGGAGCATGCTGCCGCAGTGCCCGCCGGTGTGCCGGTGCTGGTGCTGGAAACCGCGCTCCCGGTCAAGTTCGCCGAGACCATCGTCGAGGCGCTCGGCCGCGAGCCAGAGCGTCCGGCCGATCTCGAGGGCATCGAGAAGCTGCCGCAGCGTGTCGAGGTGATGGCGCCCGACGTCGACGCGATCAAGCGCTTCATCACCGAGCGCACCTGAGCCGTCCGCGACCGCTCCGCCGCCCGCGCGGCGGGGCCGGCGGCTCGGTAAACGAAAAAGCCCGCGAACGTTTCGCGGGCTTTTTCGTGGGCGCCGTCGGCTAAGACGACGTCCCGGATTCTGGTGCCTTGGGCGAGACTCGAACTCGCACGTCTTTCGACACTACCCCCTCAAGATAGCGTGTCTACCAATTTCACCACCAAGGCGTGTTTCCTTACGCTGGCACCGAACCTGACGGTTCAGCGCAACGAGGGCGCGGACTATAACGTCGGGGCGGCGGGGGCGTCAAGCGTTTCGGTCGGCCCCGACCGGCGCCGGAAGGCGAGGCGGGTGGGGATCTCGTCGGTAGGCGCGAAAGCCACCGCGAAGCCACGCCAGTAGAGACGGACAGGGCCGCCTGCGAGCAGCGCAAGCAGGGTCGCCTCGTCCGCACGAGCGCCATGCTCGTCCTCGAGTTCGGCAACGAAGGTGGCGAGATCGCGGTCGTCGATCGCCGCCGCGCCGAGATCGGTCTGCATGTAAACACAGCCGTCTTGGTCGACCAGTACCGGCGGCGCCGGGCGCGCCAGGCGACCGGTCTGGGCATGCAGCGTGCCGTCGGGGTGCAGGCGCAGGATCCATGGTGCCGCCTCGAGTGCGACGTGGACGCGCTGGGGACCGTTGTGCACCAGCCAGTTCCCCTCGTCGTCGGAGGCGTAGTTGGCGTTGAGGAAGGCGATCAGGCCGCCGTGCTCGACGCGCTCGTCCTTCAGCCGCCAGTTTCCGCGGGCGTCGAGGGACAGCCAGCCGTGGCAGTCGGGCACCGTCGGCCAGGGCGGCAGATTGGCTGGGGCCGTCATCGCGAACGGGGTGTGAGTGGCGTGGCGATCACTCTTCGACGTGGCGCAGGGACAGGTCGAGCGCGCGCACGTCCTTGGTCAGGGTGCCGATCGAGATCCGGTCTACACCGGTCTCGGCGATCGCGCGCACGCGCTCGAGGTTCACGCCGCCCGAGGCTTCGAGTTCGGCGCGGCCGGCGGTGATCGCGACCGCCTCGCGCATCTCCTCCAGGCTCATGTTGTCGAGCAGTACCATCTTGACGCCGGCGTCGAGCGCCTCGCGCAGCTGGTCCAGGTTTTCGACCTCGACCTCGATGAAGACGTTGGACGGGGCGATCGCGCGCGCCTGCTCGACCACTTCGCGGATGCCGCCGGCGGCGATGATGTGGTTTTCCTTGATCAGGATGCCGTCGTAGAGGCCGACGCGGTGGTTGGTGCCGCCGCCGATCGCGACTGCGTACTTCTGCGCCAGCCGCAGACCGGGCAGGGTCTTGCGGGTGTCGACGATCTTCGCCCGCGTGCCGGCGACGGCCTCGACGAAGCGGCGGGTCACGGTGGCGGTGCCGGACAGCAGCTGCAGGAAGTTGAGCGCGGTGCGCTCGGCGGTCAGCAGCACGCGCGCGCGGGCGATGATCTCGCACAGCAACTGGCCGCCCTTGACCGTGTCGCCATCCTTGACGTGCCAGTGTACGACCGCGGCGGGGCTCAGCGCGGCAAAGGCGGCGTCGAACCAGGCGGTGCCGCAAATCACCGCGTCCTCGCGGGTGATGACGCGCCCGCGCGCCTCCGTGTCGGGTGCGATCAGGCGGGCGGTGAGGTCGCCGGTGCCGATGTCCTCGGCGAGCGAGGCTGCGATGTTGCGCTGGATTTCGACGCGGAGCTGTTCGGAGAGCATGGCGGAGGCCTGTTGGACGTGGTCAGCGATGCCCGGATTCTACCACCCCGGGAATCAGCGCCCGGGGCGGAACGGGGCCGTGCCGGGCTGGCGCGGGTCGCGCTGCGCCTCGATCAGCCAGCCGTTGAACACCCCGCGCGCGGCGTCGATGGTCTCGCTCGCGGTCAGGCCGATCGGGCCGATGCCTTCGCGGGCGAGGCGGTCGGCGGCGGCGCCGTGGAGGTGCACGCCGGCGATGAGTGCGGATTCCGCAGGCCAGCCCTGGGCGAGGAGGCCGACGATCACCCCGGTGAGCACGTCGCCCATGCCCGCGCTCGCCATGCCCGGGTGGCCGGTGCCGTTGATGAACCAGCGTCCGTCCGGCGTGGCGATGATGCTGCCGCAGCCCTTGAGCACCACGAGGGCCTTGTACTGCGCGGCGATCGCGAGCGCGGCATGCAAGCGGTCGGACTGCACGCTGACGGTGTCCGCGCCCAGCATGCGGCCGGCCTCGGCGGGATGCGGGGTGAGCACGGTGGGCGCGCTGCGCGCGGCCAGCATCGCCCTGAGCGTGGCGTCGGCGCCGCTGAGGTTGAGCGCGTCGGCGTCGAGCAGAACCGGGATGTTGCGCTGCAATGCGGCGGCCAGCAGGCTCGCCGAGGTGCTCTGTGTGCCGAGCCCGGGGCCGACCGCGAGCGCGCTGAGGCGTTCGGGCAGGGCCACGGCGCGGCGCAGCATCAGCTCGGGATGGGCGAAATCGACCGCCGGGCCATTGTCGTCGAGCAGGCCCACATACACGCGCCCGGTGCCGAGCCAGAGCGCTGCGCGGCCGGCGAGCAGCGCCGCGCCGACCATGCCGGCGTTGCCGCCGAGGATGCCGGCGTCGCCGTAGATGCCCTTGTGCGTGTTGCGCGGGCGCGGCTGGAGGTGGGCGCGGAACAGCGAGGGTGCGACCGCATGGCCGCGCGGCGGCAGCCAGGCGGGGGCGTCGATGTCGATGCGCTGGACGCTGATCTCGCCGCAGTAGTCCGGACCGTCGTTGGTGAGCAGGCCGGGCTTGAGCGCGATGAAGGTGGTGGTGTGGGTGGCACGGAAGGTGGCGCCGAGCGGCTGTCCGGTATCGGCGTCGAGCCCGCTCGGCACGTCGAGCGCCATGCGCGGGCCGGGCTGCGCGTTCAGCGTCTGGATCCAGGTGGCGTAGCGGCCTTCGATCGGACGTCCCAGGCCGATGCCGAACAGGGCGTCGACCACCAGCGCCCAGCCGTTGGCGGGTGCGGCCGGAAGGTCGGAGACGACCGTGCCGCCGATCGCGACGTAGTCGGCGTGGGCCTTGGCGGCTTCGGCCGGCAGGCGATCGGGAGCTCCGCCGAACGCAACGACGACCTCGCGCCCGGCCTGGGTGAGCTGGCGGGCCATCACGAAGCCGTCGCCCCCGTTGTTGCCGGGGCCGCAGGCGATCAGGATCGGCCCCGGGCGGTCCATGATCAGGCGTACCGCATCTTCGGCGGCGGCGCGCCCGGCGCGTTCCATGAGGGGCGGGCGGGCGCTCGGGATCAGCGTGTTCTCGATCTCGCGGATGCCGGCGACGGGGTAGATGGGACGCAGGGGGCTGAACATGCTGGGCTCCAGGAGTGGAGCCCGGATTCTACTGCCTCATGACGGAACGCGCGGCGGGCTCCTCCCCTCGAAGGCGGCAATGCTCACGCATGGATGCTGCTGGGACGGATTTCGCCCCGGATCTCGTTCTGCAATTCGACCGTCCCGTCTTCGCGCACCGTTTCCAAGCGCACGGTGAAGCCCCACAGCCGCGCGAGGTGGCGCAGGACCTCGTCGGTGCTGTCGGCAAGCGGCCGGCGGCGGAAGGGTGTGTGGCGCAGGGTCAGCGAGCGGTCGCCGCGCAGGTCGACGTTCCACACCTGCACGTTGGGTTCGCGCGCACCGAGGTTGTACTGGTCGGAGAGGATCGCACGCAGCTTGCGAAAACCCGCGTCGTCGTGGATCGCCGAGACCTCGAGCTTGTCGTCGTGGTCGTCGTCCACCACCGCGAACAGGCGGAAGTCGCGCATTACCTTGGGCGACAGGTACTGGGCGACGAAGCTCTCGTCCTTGAAGTTGCGCATCGCGAAGTCGAAGGTCTCCAGCCAGTCGCTGCCGGCGATCTCGGGGAACCAGCGCCGGTCCTCGTCGTCCGGATCCTCGCAGATGCGGCGGATGTCGCGCCACATCGCGAAGCCGAGCGCGTAGGGGTTGATGCCGCTGAACCAGCGGCTGTTGTAGGGCGGCTGGGCGACGACGTTGGTGTGCGACTGCAGGAACTCGAGCATGAAGCTGTCGGCGAGCAGGCCTTCGTCGTACAGGTGGTTGAGCAGGGTGTAGTGCCAGAAGGTGGCCCAGCCTTCGTTCATGACCTGGGTCTGGCGCTGCGGGAAGAAGTACTGCGCGATCTTGCGCACGATGCGCACCACCTCGCGCTGCCAGGGTTCGAGCAGCGGGGCGTTCTTCTCGATGAAGTACAGCAGGTTCTCTTCCGGCTCGGGCGGGAAACGGTGCTCGGCACGCGCGCCGGCGCGCACGTCGTGCGCGGGCAGGGTGCGCCACAGGTCGTTCACCTGGCTCTGCAGGTATTCCTCGCGTTCCTGCTGGCGCAGCTTCTCCTTGGCCAGCGAGAGCTTGGGCGGGCGCTTGTAGCGGTCGACGCCGAGGTTCATCAGCGCGTGGCAGGAGTCGAGCAGCAGCTCGACCTCCTCCTCGCCGTGGCGCTCCTCGCATTCGGTGATGTAGTTCCGCGCGAAGATCAGGTAGTCGATGATCGCGTCGGCGTTGGTCCAGGTGCGGAACAGGTAGTTGCCCTTGAAGAAGCTGTTGTGGCCGTAGGCGGCGTGAGCGATCACCAGGCCCTGCATCGTCAGCGTGTTCTCGTCCATCAGGTAGGCGATGCAGGGGTTGGAGTTGATGACGATCTCGTAGGCCAGGCCCATCTGGCCGCGCTTGTAGCCCTTCTCGGTGGCGAGGAAGTGCTTGCCGAACGACCAGTGGTGGTAGTTGACCGGCATGCCCACCGAGGCATAGGCGTCCATCATCTGCTCGGCGGTGATGATCTCGATCTGCACCGGGTAGGTGTCGAGCCTGTAGTGCGCAGCGACGCGGGCGATCTCCTCGTGGTAGCGCTCGATCGCCTCGGCGGTCCATTCGGACCCGGCGGGAAGCGGCGCCTTGCCGGCGCGGCGGCGGGTGCGGGTAGGCGTGGTCTTCATGCGATCGTCTTCTTGAACAGTTCGCGGAACACCGGATAGATGTCGGCCGGCGACTCGATGCGCTGCATGGCGAAGTTGTCGTGCGCCGCCTCGAGCTTCGCGTACTCGCGCCACAGGTTCTGGGGCTCGCCGGCGGTGATCTCGACGTAGGCGAAGTACTGGCACCAGGGAAGGATCTCGTTGCCGAGGAGCTTGCCGCAGATCGGCGAGTCGTTGTCCCAGTTGTCGCCGTCGGAGGCTTGCGCACCGTAGACGTTCCACTGCCCGTTGGCGTAGCGCTCGTGCAGGATGTCGCGCATCAGCGCGAGCGCGCTCGACACCACGGTCCCGCCCGATTCGCGCGAGTGGAAGAACTCGTCCTCGTCGACCTCCTTGGCCACGGTGTGGTGGCGGATGAAGACGACCTCGATGTGCTCGTAGCTGCGGGTCAGGAACAGGTGCAGCAGCATGAAGAAGCGCTTGGCCATGGCCTTGCGCTCCTCGTCCATCGAGCCGGAGACGTCCATCACGCAGAACATCACCGCTTGCGTGGTCGGGCGCGGGACCTTGATGCGGTTGTTGTAGCGCAGGTCGAAGCTGTCGATGAAGGGGATGCGCTCGATCTTGGCGCGGAGCATCCCGAGCTCATCCTGCAAGGCGCGCACTTCCTCGCTGTCCTCGCCCCAGCGCGCGAGCGCTTCCTCGAGCGCCTGCTGCAGTTCGCGGATGCGCGCGCTGTAGGGCGAGCCGAGCGCGAGCCGGCGTCCGAGCGCGCCGCGCATCGAGCGGATGACGTTGATGTTGGCCGGCGTGCCGTCGGACTTGAACCCGGCGCGTTGGGTCTTGTAGTCGGTGACCTTGGCGAGCTGGGTGCGGATCAGGCGCGGGAGTTCGAGGTCTTCGAAGAACAGGTCGAGGAATTCCTCGCGCGAGAGCTGGAACACGAAGTCGTCCTCGTGCTCGCCCTCGTTGCTGGCCTGACCCTTGCCGCTGCCCTGTCCGCCGCCGCCAAGGGGGCGCTTGATGCGGTCGCCGGCGCTGAACTGGTCGTTGCCGGGGAAGACCTGTTCCCACACGCCGCCCTTGCCGTGGTGCAGGGAGGGTTCGGAGAGGTCGCGCGCGGGAATGGAAATTTCCTCGCCATTGTCGAGGTCGCGGATCGAGCGGCCGTGGATCGCTTCCGAGACCGCCTTGCGGATCTGCTGCTTGAAGCGGCGCATGAAGCGCTGGCGGTTAACCGCGCTCTTGTTCTTGCTGTCGAAGCGCCGATCGATGATGCGGACCATGTCTCCTCCCTGAGCCAGGGTGGCGGGCGGGGCACACGGCCCCGCCGCGTCAGCCCGGCAGCCTCAAGACGACTTGCGCACGCGCAGGTACCACTCGCACAGCAGGCGCACCTGCTTTTCGGTGTAGCCCTTGTCGATCATGCGATTGACGAAGTCCTGGTGCTTCTTCTGCTCGTCGGCGCTGGCCTTGGCGTTGAAGCTGATGACCGGCAGCAGGTCCTCGGTGTTGGAGAACATCTTCTTCTC
>JARRBR010000010.1 GCA_029982755.1 Rhodocyclaceae bacterium | reverse complement strand
GGCCTGGCGGCGGGCGAGGCCGGCGGCCGGCAGGCGGCGGACCTCGCCCAGCGTGCGCAGCCCGAGGCCGGCGAGCAGGTCCAGCGTGGGCGCATCGCAACTGCCGTCGTCGCCGAGCAGATCCAGCGGCAGGCGGTCGATCATGGCCTGCCAGTCGCGTGGCGGAGGGCCGCCGGGTGCAGCGGAAGGCGCGGCCGGCTGCCAGCGGACCGGCGGGGCGTCGCCGGAATCCTCGTGCCCTGCGCTGCCCGCATCCATGCCCACACCCGCACGGGCGAACCAGCGCGCGGCCAGGGGGGTGGGCGCGCACGCGCTGCGGGCTGCGAAGCCCAGTCCGGCCAAGCCGTCCCGTACCACCCTCTCGATCCGCGCGGCGCCACCGAACAGGCGCAGGCAGGAGGAAATCTCCAGCAGCACCGCGTCGGGGGGAGACAGGCTGATGCGCGGGCTGAAGCGTCCCGCCCAGGTGGCGATTTCGGCGAGGGCTTCGGCCTCACGATCCGGGTCGCGTGCCCTCAGCCGCAACTCCGGCAGCAGGGCGAGCGCGCTGGCGCCGCGTTGCCCGCAATGGACGCCGGCAGCCTCGGCATCGGGGGTGACGGCGAGGATCGTCGCCCGCGGGGACGGGGCGATGACCGCGAGCGGCGCAGGGGCCTGCGCGCCGCGGGTGAAGACCTGCAGCGCCAGGTCCGGCAGATGGATGGCGAGCCAGAGCATGGCGGCAATGCGGCGTCAGCGCGTCCCGCTGCCGACACCAGCCATACCGGCGCCCTGCGGATTCCCGGCTTCGGCCATGGCCTCTTCCCCTGCGCGCACGTCAATCAGCAGGGGGCGTGCTGCCGGCGGGCCGCGCCGCTTCAGGATGCGCACCTCGAGCTGCGCGCCGCACGCGCTGAGCATCAGGCGCAATGGCGCGGGCGAGGGCTGGCCCGCGACCGTGCCGGGGCGGAACAGGAAGAGCGGTGTGCCGCTCTCCTCGGCCGCAAGCTGCAGGCGGCGCAGGCCGGTGTTGTCGATGTGCGGCATCCAGGCCAGGACGGCCGAACAGCTGCCCGAGACGGCCGCCTGGCGTGTGGCCCACAGCAGGGTGTGTGGATGCTCGGGACGTACGATCAGCAGGCGGGCCAGCGGCACGCCGGCGCGGGCCAGCGCGGGGGCATAGGGCTGCAGCGGGGGGGCGAGCCAGACGATCCACTGCTCGGGCGGGGTGCGCCCGAGCACCGGCAGCAACAGCGACAGCTCGCCCACCCCTGGGCGCTCGAGCAGCAGTTCGATCAGGGCGCCGGCAGGCCAGCCGCCACCGGGCAGCTCCGCATCGAGCACGGCGAAGCCGGTCGGCACCACCGCGCCCGGACGCTGCGCGAAACGGTCGGCCTGCCATACGCGGCCGGCGGGCAGGCCGGCCAGGAAAGCCTGCCGGGGTTCGGCGTCGGGCGTGTCATGCCGGACATCGTCGGCGATGCGGAGCGCGGAGGTGGCCATGAGGAGGCAGCATGAGCCGGTGGCCCGGGCGACGGTCCGCTCAGTGGTCCTTGCGGATCAGGCCGACCATCACGCCCTCGATCACAACCGGGGCGCGCTGGGTGTCGACGACGATGGGTTCGTAATCGGGGTTGGCCGGCAGCAGCTCGACCACCGTGCCCTTGCGCTGCAGGGTCTTCACGGTGACGTCGTCGTCGACGCGGGCGACCACGATCTGGCCGTTGCGCGCCTCGGTGCTGCGATGCACCGCGATCAGGTCGCCGTCGAGAATGCCGGCGTCGCGCATGCTCATGCCGCGCACCCGCAGCAGGTAGTCGGCCCTGGGCGAGAACAGCGCGGGATCGAGCTGGTAGCGTGCCTCGACGTGTTCGGCGGCGAGGATCGGGCTGCCTGCGGCGACGCGGCCGACCAGCGGCAGGCCGAGCGCCTCGGCCAGGCGGATGCCGCGCGCGCGGCCTTCCTCGAGCAGGATCGCGCCCTTTGCGGCGAGCGCGCGCAGATGGGTTTCGGCAGCATTCGGCGAGCGGAAGCCGAACGCGGTGCACACCTCGGCGCGAGTGGGCGGGCGACCTTCGGATTCGACGGTGGCGCGGATGAAGTCGAGGATTTCCTGCTGGCGTGCGGTAAGGGATTCGCTGCGGGCGCTCATGACGGCCTCCATGGGGTGGCTGTAATTTTAAACAGTTATGCGTCGAGAGCAAGCACCCGTGCCCGGCAGGAGCGGTTTCGCGACCTCCTCAGGGCAGCAGCACCGCCGCGCCCTGCAGCGCGCCGCGGCGCAGGCGTTCGAGGGCGTCGTTGGCCGCCTCGAGGGCGAAGCGGGTGACTTCGGTACGCACCGGCACCTTCGGCGCCAGGGCGAGGAATTCCTCGCCGTCCCGGCGGGTCAGGTTGGCGACCGAGACGATGCGGCGCTCGCCCCACAGGATGCTGTACGGAAAGCTCGGGATGTCGCTCATGTGGATGCCGGCGCATACCACCGTGCCGCCCTTTGCGGTGGCACGCAGCGCGGCCGGAACGAGCTCGCCGGCGGGCGCGAAGATCAGCGCCGCTTCAAGCGGCCGGGGCGGGCATTCGTCGCCCGCGCCTACCCAGCACGCGCCGAGCTGGCGCGCGAAGGCCTGGC
Source organism: Rhodocyclaceae bacterium (assembly GCA_029982755.1). Taxonomy (GTDB): domain Bacteria; phylum Pseudomonadota; class Gammaproteobacteria; order Burkholderiales; family Rhodocyclaceae; genus Thauera. The sequence continues at coordinate 40,131 of JARRBR010000010.1, read as the reverse complement.
TTTCGGCATCCCCCTTGCGGGTGAAGGCATGGACCTCGCGTCCCTGCCATGCGGCGACCTGGGCGATGATGTGGGCGGCGGCGCCGAAACCGTACAGTCCGATCCGGCGCGCATCGCCCGCCATCGTCAGCGCGCGGTAGCCGATCAGTCCGGCGCACAGCAGCGGCGCGGCTTCGGCGGCGTCCAGCGCCTCGGCCATGGGGAAGCAGTAGCGCGCATCGGCCACCGTGTATTCGGCGTAGCCGCCGTGGATCTGGTAGCCGGTGAAACGCGCGCTGTCGCACAGGTTCTCGCGATGGCTGGCGCAGAAGGCGCAGTGGCCGCAGGTCCAGCCCAGCCAGGGGACTCCCATGCGCTGGCCGGGGCTGACGTCGTCCACGCCGGGGCCGACGTCGATGACCCGGCCGACGATCTCGTGTCCGGGAATCATCGGCAGCACCGGATCGGGCAGCTCGCCGTCGACGAGGTGGAGGTCGGTGCGGCACACGCCGCAGGCTTCGACCCGCAGCAGGACCTGGCCGGCTGCCGGCCGGGGAACCGGCAGTTCGCGCGCCTGCAGCGGCATGCCGGGGCGCTCGAGGACCATGGCGCGCATGGTGGCGGGGCATGCGTCCTGATGCGAGGAGTGAAGGGGCCTGTTCATGGGGGTCGCTCCCTATGGTCCGACGACGAAGCGTTGCGTCAATGATGCACTGCGTCTTGAGCGATCGCCCGATCTGGGCTATTGGTTCATGACGGTGTCGGCTGGCGGCACCCGACCGTCCGACACAAGCCAGGGAGGAAGGCTCGCATGCTCGATCCGTCCGAAGTCCAGACCCGTGCCCGCAGCGGTAGTGTTCGCCGGGGGTCTCGGCTAGAATCCGCCCCACATCAGGGAGACCACATGCTGCAGAGCGGAGATATCGCCCCCGCCTTTTCGTTGCCCGACGCCGACATGGAAATATTCGACCTCGCGTCGGTTGCAGGCAAGCAGAATGTCGTCCTCTATTTTTATCCTCGCGACAATACCCCGGGCTGCACGCTCCAGGCCGCCGACTTCAGCGACCATGAGGACGAGTTCGCCCGTTACGACTGCATCGTGATCGGCGTGAGCCCCGACGATTGTCTGACGCACGCCGAGTTCCGCGACCAGGAAGGACTGTCGATCCGCCTGCTCTCCGATTCGGACACCGAGGTGTGCCGGCTCTACAACGTGTGGCAGGAGCGGGACGTCGACGGGATGAAGAAGATGGGCGTGCGTCGATCGACCTTCGTCATCGACAAACAGGGCAGGATCCGCCACGCCCTCTACGATGTGACACCGCGCGGCCATGCGGCCGCCATTTTTGAACTGGTCAAGGAACTGGAACCCCAGCATGCAAAATGAAATCGTCAAGAACAGCGTCGTGACGCTCAACTACACCGTGCGCGACCCGGATGGCGCGGTGATCGACGACGGCGCGCACCCGCTCGTGTACCTGCACGGCGGCTACGACGGCATCTTCCCGGTGCTGGAGGAAGCGCTGCACGGCAAGAAGGTCGGCGACAAGTTCGAGGTCAAGCTCCAGCCCGAGGACGCCTTCGGCGACTACGACGAGGAGCTGATCCTGGTCGAGGATGCCAAGCTGTTCCCGGACAACATCGAGATCGGCATGAGCTTCGAGCGCGTCTCCGATGACGGCGAGGAAGACCTCGTCTACCGCATCACCGACATCGCCGACGGCAAGGTCGTGGTCGACGGCAACCATCCGCTCGCCGGCGTGGCGCTGGTGTTCGACATCACGGTCGCCGAAGTGCGCGCGGCCAGTGCCGAGGAGATTTCCCACGGTCACGTGCATGGCCCCGGTGGTCACCACCATCACTGATCGAAGCCAGGGGCCGCGCTAGCGGCCCTTTTTCCGTTGTCTTGCCGAACTCGCGAATGAATCTTCCCGTCCTGGAAACGCGCGCCGTCCACTCCGATACGGCGCTGCTGCAGGTCACCGGTCTGCGCGTGGCCATCGCCCGCGGCGGAGGCGAGATCCGCCCGGTCGACGGGGTCGATTTCAGCATCGGGGCGGGAGAAACCTTCGCCCTGCTCGGCGAGTCGGGGTGCGGCAAGTCGATGACCGCGCTCGCGCTCACCCGCCTGCTGCCGGACGCCGGCCGCATCGCGGGCGGCAGCGTCACCCTCGGCGGGGAGGACCTGCTCGCCCTGCCCGAGTCGGCGATGCGCCGGGTGCGCGGCGGGCGGATCGGAATGATCTTCCAGGAGCCCTCGACCAGCCTGAATCCGGTGATGACGGTCGGGGCGCAGATCGTCGAGGCGCTGGCGCAGCGGGGCGTGGATGGCGAGGCCGCGCGTGGCGAGGCGATCCGTCTGCTCGAGGCGGTGGGCATTCCCGATCCGGCGCGGCGGCTGCAGGACTATCCCTTCCAGTTTTCCGGCGGCATGAAGCAGCGCGTGATGATTGCGATGGCGCTGGCCGGGCGTCCGCAGCTGCTGATCGCCGACGAGCCGACCACCGCGCTCGACGTCACCATCCAGGCCCAGGTGCTCGAGCTGCTGGCCGGCATCCAGCGCAGGGAAGGAATGGGGATGCTGCTGATCACCCACGACCTCGGCGTGGTGGCGCGCATGGCGCACCGTGTGGGCGTGATGTACGCGGGCCAAGTCGTCGAGACGGGAACGCGGGACGCCTTCTTCGCGGCGCCGCTGCATCCGTATTCGCGCAAGCTGTTCGCCGCCTTGCCGGAGGCGGCCAAGCGCGGGGGGGCGCTCGACGCCCCGGAGGGCAGCGTGCCGCCCGTGGACCGCCACTTCGCCGGTTGCCGCTTCGCCGAACGCTGTCCGGCCGCCTTCGACCGCTGCGACGAGGAAGCGCCGGCCTGGCACCGCGTCGGCGCGCAGGCGGTGCGTTGCCACCTGTACGAGGGCGTCAGCGTGCCGCGTCCGCTCGTGCCGCCGGTGACCGGAGCGGCGGCGCTGCACCGCCAGCGCAGCGCGCAGCCGGTGCTGGAGGTACGCGAGCTCGCGGTGCATTTTCCGGTGCGCAAGGGCCTGCTCAAGCGCACCGTCGGCCATGTGAAGGCGGTCGACGGCGTCAGCCTGCGCCTGGCACCGGGACGCACGCTCGCGCTGGTGGGCGAATCGGGCTGCGGCAAGACCACCGTCGGCAAGGCCATCCTGCGCCTGATCGAACCCACCGCGGGCGAGGTGTACCTCGATGGCGAACCCATCGGCGACCTGGCCGAGGAGGCGCTCGGACCGATGCGACGCGCGGTGCAGATGGTTTTCCAGGATCCCTTCGCCTCGCTCAATCCGCGCATGCGCGTCGGCGAGATCATCGAGGAGGGTCTGGCGGCGCTCGGCATTGGCGCCGACGTGCGCGAACGCCGTGCCCGGGTCGTCGAGCTGCTCGAGCGCGTCGGACTTTCCGCCGACATGCGCTGGCGTTATCCGCACGAATTCTCCGGTGGCCAGCGCCAGCGCATCGCGGTCGCACGCGCGCTCGCGGTGTCGCCGCGGGTGATCGTGTGCGACGAACCGACCAGCGCGCTCGACGTGTCGGTGCAGGCCCAGCTGCTCAACCTGATGCGCACGCTGCAGCGCGAGCAGGGCCTGGCCTATCTCTTCATCACCCACAATCTGGCCGTGGTCGAATACCTGGCCGACGAGGTGGCGGTGATGTATCTCGGCCGCATCGTCGAGGAAGGGCCGGTGGAGCGCGTGCTCGGCATCCGTGCCCACCCCTACACCCGGGCCCTGCTGGCTGCGGTGCCGAAGGTGGGCGTGGACCGGGCGGAAGACGGGCGACAGCTTGCGGCGGAGCGCGCCGGGCCCGGGGCCGCGGTCGAGCTGCCGTCGCCGCTCGATCCGCCTGCGGGCTGCCACTTCCATCCGCGCTGCCCGCAGGCGACCGACGTCTGCCGTGCCAGTTACCCGCCCGTCACCGAGCTCGGGCAGGGGCACCGGGTCCGCTGTCACTGGCCGCAGGTAGCCGGTCGCCCGTCGGGCGGCCAGGGCTGAGGGCGAGGGCCGGCGCGCCGGGGTTCAGCGCGAGCGCCCGTTCTTGCGCTTGGTGCTGCCCTTGTCGGCCGCGCGGGTCTTGGCCTTGGGCGACTTGAGCCGCGGTTCGCTGCGGCTCGTTCCCGGCGGGTTGAGCTTGAGGCCGGGCTGGCGCACCACGGCGGCCGCCAGCGGGAGCAGGCCGCTCGCCTCGAGCGCGCCGTCGGGATCCACCCCGTCGGGCACCAGCAGCGCGTAGCCCGCCCCCGGCCGGCTGCCTGCGGCAAGGCCGTTGAGCTTGAGCAACTCCGCCGTGCTCAGCCCGTGACGTGCGGCGACGGCCTCGATGCTTTCGCCCGCTTCGAGCACGTGCATGCGCCAGCCGCGATCGTCCTCGTCGAGCTCGGCCAGGCCCGCCTGCAGCTGCTCGGCGCGGTCGGTCGGCACGATGAAGGTCTGGCCCGGCGTGGTTACCGCAGGGCGGTTGAAACCCGGGTTGAGCGCGATGAACTCGTCCAGCGGCATCTCCGACAGGCGCGCGGCGGTGGCGAGATCGACCCCGACCGGCGCCTCGACGGTGACGAAGTGCAGCTCGTTGGCGACGTAGGGCAGCTCGAAGTGGAAGAGCTCGGGCTGGGAGACGATGTTCTTGATCGCCTGCAGCTTGGGCACGTAGTTGCGCGTCTCCTCGGGCATGCGCAGGTGCTTGTACTCCAGCGGCAGGCCGTCTTCGGCGTTGCGCCTGAGCGCGCGCTGCACCGCGCCCTCGCCCCAGTTGTAGGAGGCGAGCGCCAGATGCCAGTCGCCGTGCATCTCGTAGATGCGCTGCAGGTAGTCGAGCGCGGCGTTGGTGGAGGCGATCACGTCGCGCCGCTCGTCGACCCAGTGGTCCTGGGTGAGGTTGTAGTGCTTGCCGGTCGAGGGGATGAACTGCCACAGGCCCGAGGCGTGGGCACGCGAGTAGGCCATCGGGTTGTAGCTGCTCTCGACCATCGGCAGCAGGGCGATCTCGGTGGGCATGCCGCGGCGCTCGAGTTCGTCCACGATGTAGTAGAGATAGCGTCCGCCGCGCTCGAAGACCTGTTTCAGGAAGCGCGGGCGATTGATGTAGAAGGACTGCAGCTCGACCACGCGTTCGCTGTCCAGGTCGGGCATGCCGAAACCGCGGCGGATGCGGTCCCAGATGTCGTTGGCGTCGCGGGTGAGGTCGAGGGTCAGTACGCGCTCGGGCGGGGCCACGGTTCCGACCTGCAGGGCAGGCGCGGCAGGAGTGGCGGCGTCCGGCATGGCAAGGCCGGCAGGCGCGGCGTCGGCATCGAGCTGGGCATGGACGAAAGGGCTGAAGGCGAACAGGCTCAGCCAGGCGGCGAGCAGTCCACGGCGCAGGGCGGTGGCGCCGGACACGGCACCACGATGTGAAGAAAACATGGTCTCGGACTCAGAAGCCGTCCTTCCAGGCGCGCAGGGCGGCGAGACAGTCGGTCGCATCCTTCACCGGCCGGCCGAGGTGGGCCGCAACCGTGGCGGCGACGCTCGGGCAGTCGCAACGCAGGAAGGGATTGATCGCGCGCTCGCGCCCGATGGTGCTGGGCAGCGTGGGCTCGCCACGCGCGCGCAAGGTCTCGCAGTGCCGGGCGTAGGCGTCGCGTTCGACGTTGTCGGGTTCGGCCACGCGGGCGAATGCCAGGTTGGACAGCGTGTATTCGTGGGTGCAATACACCCGGGTATCAGGGGGCAGGGCGGCGAGCTTGCCGAGCGAGGCGGCGAGCTGGGCCGGATTCCCTTCGAAAAGCCGGCCGCAGCCGGCCGAGAAAAGCGTGTCGCCGCAGAACACGAGGCCGGGCTCGATGTCCATTGCGACAAAGGCGACGTGGCCGGCGGTATGACCAGGCACGTCGAGCACACGGAAGCGCAGCGCCGGGCCCGGGATGGCGATCTCGTCGCCCTCGGACACCGGCTGGCTGATGCCCTCGATCGTCTCGCCTGCCGGGCCGTACACCGGAACGCCGGCATGTGTGCGTAGCCGGGCCAGTCCGCCGACGTGGTCGGCGTGGTGGTGCGTGACCAGGATGGCGCCGAGCTCGAGGCCGAGGCGCGCGAGCGCGTCCTCGACCGGGGCCGCATCGCCCGGATCGACGACGAGCGCGTGGCGGCCGTCGTGCATCAGCCAAATGTAGTTATCGCGGAAGGCGGGAACGGGGATAATGTGCATCCCGCGAATTGTGAGGGCCTGAGTGCCGATGTCAATCCTCCGGTTCAAGGACTGGCTCGAGACCCCGCAGGGGCGCTACCTGCTGGGCTGGGAACAGGCGCAGCTCGATCGCATGGTGGCGGACCTGTTCGGCTACTACGCGCTGCAGGTCGGGCTGCCGCACGTGCCACTGCTGAGCGCGAACCGCATGCCGCATAGGCTCAGTTGCGCGCCCGAGGACGCGGATGTGCTCGCCGATGCGTTCGAGCTGCCCTTCGCCAGCGGCAGCCTCGACCTGGTCCTGCTGCCGCATGTGCTCGAGTTCTCCCCGCATCCGCACCGTGTGCTGCGCGAGGTCGAGCGCGTGCTGGTGCCCGAAGGCAGCGTCGTGATCAGCGGCTTCAATCCGTTCAGCCTGTGGGGCTTGCGGAACCTGGTCGCGCGCCGTGGCGCAGCGGCACCCTGGAACGGGCATTTCCGTTCGGCCATGCGCATCCGCGACTGGCTGACACTGCTCGGCTTCGAGGTTCAGGCCAGCGGCTCCGGCTGCTATGCGCCGCCGGTGGCCAGTCCGCACTGGCTCGAGCGCTGGCGCTTCATGGATCGGGCAGGGGCCAGATGGTGGCCGGTGCTCGGGGCGAGCTACCTGCTTCACGGGGTCAAGCGCGTGCAGGGCATGCGCCTGATCACTCCGCACTGGCGTGACCGCAAGGCCACGTCGAAGAGACTTTCGCCGGTCGCCCAGCGCGACGGCGGCACGAGGAAGACGCAGTAGATGGAAGAAGTCGATATCTATACCGATGGTGCCTGCAGCGGCAATCCGGGCCCGGGCGGCTGGGGGGCGATCCTGCGCTCCGGTTCCCACGAGAAGGAGATCTGGGGCGGCGAGCCGGCGACCACCAACAACCGCATGGAATTGCTCGCGGTGATCCGCGCGCTCGAGGCGCTCAAGCGCCCGGTGGCGGCCCGGGTGCATACCGACAGCCAGTACGTGCAGAAGGGGATCTCGGAGTGGATCCATGGCTGGAAGGCGCGCGGCTGGAAGACCGCGTCCAAGGAACCGGTGAAGAACGCCGATCTGTGGCGCGCACTCGACGAGGCGGCCGCCCGCCACCAGGTCAAGTGGCTTTGGGTGCGCGGCCATTCGGGCCATCCCGAGAACGAACGTGCCGACGAACTCGCCCGGCGCGGTGTCGACGCGGTGCGCCGTGGCGGCGCAGCGATGCAGGGCTGAAGGGGGATACGCGATGCGACAAATCGTGCTGGATACGGAAACCACCGGCCTGGACTGGCGCAACGGCGACCGCGTGATCGAGATCGGCTGCGTGGAGCTGCTCAACCGCGGCCTCACCGGCCGTCACTACCACGTGTACATCAACCCGGAGCGCGGCATCGACGCCGAGGCGGTCGCGGTGCACGGCATCACCGAGGAGTTCCTCGCCGACAAGCCGAAGTTCGGGGACATCGTCGGCGATTTCGAAGACTTCGTGCGCGACGCCGAACTGGTGATCCACAACGCGAGCTTCGACGTCGGCTTTCTCGACAGCGAACTCGAACGGCTGGGCCGCGGCCGGCTTGCCGGCCTGTGCACGGGCGTCATCGACACGCTGAAGCTCGCGAAGGAGCAGAATCCCGGCAAGAAGGCTTCGCTCGACGCGCTGTGCGACCGCTACGAGATCGACAACGCCCACCGTGAGCTGCACGGTGCGCTACTCGACGCGGAGCTGCTGGCGGAGGTCTACCTGGCCATGACGCGTGGCCAGGAGAGCCTGATGATCGGGCTCGAGGAAGAACCGCCCGCGCGCGAGGCCGAAGGCGCCGGCGCCCCCGTGGCCCGCGTCGCATTAAAGGTGCTGCGTGCGACCGAAGCCGAAATGCTGGCGCACGAAGCGGTGCTCGATGAGATCGTCAAGGCGAACAAGGGCCTGTGCCTGTGGCGTCCGCCCGAGCCTGAGCCCACGGCCTGAGCGCGATCGCCCTCTCCACGCCCACCGCCCGCCGCAGGCGCGGGCCCGCGGGCGGCAAGAATCGACCGCGCCTGCCGGCGCACGCAGTCAGCGCGCCTCGCGCCTGAGCTTTTCCAGGCCCTTCAGGATGTCGCTGCGCGACAACTGGCCGACCAGGCGGGAGCCCTCGACCACCGGCAGGCAGCGGTAGTGTCTGCTGACGAAGAGCTCGATGGCGTCGATCAGGCTGTCATCGCCCGCGATCGCGGTCACGTCGCGGCTCATGAAATCCTGCACCGTGCCTTCCTCGCGGCGGAAATAGGACGCGTCGAGGGCGGCCTTCAGGCAGTCCTTTTCCGACAGATAGCCGATCAGTCTCTTGTTGGCGTCCACCACCGGCGCGCCGCTCAGTCCATGCTCGAGCAGGGTATGGACCGCCTTGAGCAGGTTGGTGTCGGCGGTGAAGGCGAGGTGATCGCCGACCATGTAGTCCTTGACCAGCAGCGAACTGAGCATGTTGGGGCTCCCGGTGTGTTCAGCTTTGTTGTTCGGGGTTCTGGGCGGCGAGACGCGCCTGGCGCTTCGAGCAGGGCTTCTTGCAGCCGAATTCGCAGTCCTGTCCCATCGCGCCCAGGCCGCCGCAACTGCCGGCAATCGGTTTGCGGCCGAACATGACGCCGATGGCCATGGCAGCGATGACGATGCCGACGACGATCACGGTGATCAGGAAAGTGTTCATTTGCATGCACCTCGGTCCGCGAGCTCCGCGGAAATCGTTTCGATGTGGACAATAGCGCGTGCCCGGGGGTTCTGACCACGCCCCTCCGGCATGCGCGCGTGCTCAGAGCAGCAGCTGGCCACCCGGCAGGTTGCCGGACTGTTCCAGCCGGCTGATGGTGGGCCCCAGGTCGAGGCCGGTCTCCGTCTTGAGCTGGCGTGCGCGCTCGCGCAATTCATCGACCGTGCGCGTGATCACTTCGCCGGCCGCGCCGAAGGCAACCACGTTGCCGCTGTCGCAGGACGGGAAGGCGAGTGCGCGGTCGTCGTAGGCGCGGACGATGCGCTCGAGGCTCGACTTGTAGCCGCGCGAGCGCCCGAACAGGTTCACCGCCATGATTCCGCGCTCGGACAGCCTGGCACGCACCGCCTGGTGGAAGGGCTCGGTGTCGAGCACGCCGGCGCGGGCGTTGCGGTCGAAACCATCGACCAGCACGTAGTCCCAGGTCTCATCGTGCTCTAGCACGTACTGTGCGCCGCAGCCGATGTGCACCGAGAAACGCGCATCTTCCTGCGGGAGCTTGAAAAACTGGCGCGCGGCGGCGACCACCGCGGGCGCGATCTCGACCACGCGGATCTTCGCCTGCGGCAGGTGGTGATGCACGAAGCGCGTCAGCGACGCCGCGCCCAGGCCGATGATCAGCACCCTGCGCGGCCAGTGGCCGCCGTCGGCGGCCAGCCCGTCGCGCAGCAACAGCCCGGCCATCATCTCGCGGGTGTAGGCGAGCTCGAGCGCGTGCGGCTTGCGAATGCGCATCGCGCCCTGGATCCAGTCGGAGCCGAAGTGCAGGTAGCGCACGCCGGCTTCTTCGGAGATGTCGATCGGCGGGTTCATGCGGTGGCATCTCCGGCCAGGCGCTTGAGGGCGTACAGGCGCTCGAGCGCCTCGCGCGGGCTGAGCGCGTCGGGGTCGATGTCGGCGAGCTCGGTCAGCACCGGGTGCGACAGCGGCGCGTCCTCCGGCTCGGGCAGGCTGGCGAACAGGTCGGCCTGCGGACCGGCGTCGATCTCGCGGTTCTCCAGCGCGCGCAGCCGGCGCTTGGCGTCGCGGATGACCGCGGCCGGAATGCCGGCCAGCGCCGCGACCTCGATGCCGTAGCTCTGGCTCGCCGGACCCTCTTCCAGCGCGTGCAGGAACACAATGCGATGGCCGTGCTCGACCGCATCCAGGTGCACGTTGGCGCACTCGGGGTAGTCGGCGTTGAGGCGGGTGAGCTCGAAGTAGTGGGTGGCGAACAGCGTCAGCGAGCGCGACTTCTCCAGCAGGTGGCGGGCGATCGCGAAGGCGAGCGCGAGACCGTCGAAGGTCGAGGTGCCGCGCCCGATCTCGTCCATCAGGACCAGGCTGCGCTCGGTGGCGCCGTGCAGGATGGCGGCGGCCTCGGTCATCTCGACCATGAAGGTCGAGCGCCCCGAGGCGAGGTCGTCCGAGGCGCCGATGCGGGTGAAGATGGCATCCAGGGGCCCGAGTTCGGCGGCGTCTGCCGGCACGAAGCTGCCGACGTGGGCGAGCAGGCAGATCAGCGCCACCTGGCGCATGAAGGTCGATTTGCCGCCCATGTTGGGGCCGGTGATCATCAGCATGCGGCGGGTGGCGGCCAGGCGCGCGTCGTTGCGGATGAAGTTCTCCACCTGGCGCTCGACCACCGGGTGGCGGCCACCGACGATGTTGAGTCCCGGGGTGTCGACGAAGCGCGGCTGCACGTAGCCGTAGCGCAGCGCGGCTTCGGCGAACGCGGCGAGGCCGTCGAGCAGGGCGAGCGCCCGCGCGATGCGCTGCAGCGCCGGGATGTGGGCGGCGAGCACGTCCAGCACCTGATCGAAGAGCAGCTTCTCGCGTGCCAGCGCCCGTTCGTTGGCCGACAGCGCCTTGTCCTCGAAGGCCTTGAGCTCCGGGGTGATGTAGCGTTCGGCGTTCTTCAGCGTCTGGCGGCGGCGGTAGTCGTCGGGCACCTTGTCGGCGTTGGCGCGGCTGACCTCGATGTAGAAGCCGTGCACCTTGTTGAATTCGACCTTCAGCCCGGGGATGCCGCTGCGCTCGCGCTCGCGCGCCTCCAGCGCCATCAGGAACTCGCCGCAGTTGGTCTGGATGCCGCGCAGCTCGTCGAGCTCGGCGTCGTAGCCGGGGGCGATCACGCCACCGTCGCGCACCATGGCTGCGGGCTCGGCTGCGATCGCGCGCTGCAGCAAGTCGAGCGGTTCGGGGGCGATGGCGAGCGCGCCGACGATCTCGGCGAGCAGCCGCGCGCGGCAGGGGCCGAGCGCGGCGGCGAGCTCGGGCAGGCGGACGAGGCTCTCGCGCAGCGCCGAGAGGTCGCGCGGGCGCGCGCTGCGCAAGGCGATGCGGGCGGTGATGCGGTCCACGTCGGCCACGCCGCGCAGCGCGCTGCGCACCGCGAAGGCGATGCGGCCGTCGCGCCCGGAGAGGGCGAGGCTGGTGCCCTGGCTGCCGGCGACTGCCATCTCCCCCTCGGCCGCGCCGGCCAGCTCGGCCACCGCCGCATGGCGCGCCGCGGGTTCGGCGCGCTCGCGCAACGGGTGGTGCAGGGCGTGGCGCAGCCAGCGCGAGCCCATGCTGGTGACGCAGGTGTCGAGCAGCGACAGCAGGGTGGGGGAGGCCTCGCCGCGCAGGGTCTCGGTCAGTTCCAGATTGCGCCGGGTTGCGGCATCCAGACGCAGGTATTCGGATTCGCGCTCGACGACGAGGCCGGTGACGTGCGCCAGCGTCTGGCGCTGGGTGGCCTGGGCGTAGTCGTACAGCGCCGCGGCGGCGCCGAGCGCCACCGGCAGATCCTCGACGCCGAAGCCGGCGAGGTCGCGGGTGCCGAAGTGGGTGGTGAGCAGGCGCGCGCCGGTCTCGGCGTCGAACTGCCAGTCGGCCAGGCGGCGCTGGGCCGGGGCGAGCGCATCCAGCAGGGGCAGGGCGAGACCGTCGGGCACCAGCACCTCGGCCGGGCGCAGGCGCTCGAACTGTGCCTGCAGTGCGTCCGACGGGCACTGCATCAGGCGCAAGTCGCCGTTGGCGAGGTTCAGCCAAGCCAGCCCGAGCACGCCGCGGTGCAGGTTGGCCGCCAGCAGCAGGGCGTCGCGGCGGTCGTCGAGCAGCGCCGCGTCGGTCAGCGTGCCGGGGGTGACGATGCGGCTGACCGCACGCTCCATCGGCCCCTTGGTCGCCCCGGGCTCGCCGACCTGCTCGGCGATCACGACCGATTCGCCGAGCCTGACCAGGCGCGCGAGGTACTGCTCGAGGGCGTGGAAGGGCACGCCCGCCATGCGGATCGGCTCGCCGCTCGACTGGCCGCGGGTGGTCAGCGTGATGTCGAGCAGGCGGGCGGCCTTCTCGGCGTCCTCGAAGAAGAGCTCGTAGAAGTCGCCCATGCGGTAGAAGAGCAGGGTGTCGGGATGCTGCTGCTTCAGCCGCAGATACTGCTGCATCATCGGCGTGTGGGCGCTGATCTCGGCTTCGGTGAGATGCCTTCTTGTCTGCATGTTCCTCTTGCGTTCCGGCAATTGCGCTCTGTTTCCGGCCGCCGGGCGGTCGGTGCGCGCCTGGCGATGAGGCCGCGCAGTTGCCGGCTTCGGACGGGTAGGGGGCGGATTATACGTTCAAGCCAGGCACTCATCGCGCGACGGCCGGCGACCCTGTCCGGCAGTACCGTGACTGCGACGCTGTCTAAACCAAAGTCTAATTTTCGTCGCCGCCCCATCCGTTTAACTTTCTCCTGCGCCTGACGCACTGCCATCCCGGCGAGGCGTCATGAACGTGGCGACCCGCGCGTCGCCTTGCTCCGAGGGCTGCCGAACTCTCGAGCCACAACAGGAAGGAGACACGGATGGCATTGCTCAACAGGATGGATTGGTACGACCTGGCCCGGACCACGAACTGGACGCCCACGTACGTCAGCGACGGGGAGCTCTTCCCGGCCGGGCTGGCGGGTGATTACGGACTGCCGCAGGACGCCTGGGAAAAGTACGACGAACCCTACAAGCAGACCTACCCCGAGTACGTGAAGGTCCAGCGCGAAAAGGATGCCGGGGCGTACTCGGTCAAGGCCGCGCTCGAGCGCAGCCGGATCTTCGAGAATGCCGACCCGGGCTGGAAGTCGGTGATGAAGGCGCATTACGGCGCCATCGCCCGCGGGGAGTACGCCGCCGCCAGCGCCGAGGCGCGGATGATGCGCTTCTCCCGGGCGCCGGGCATGCGCAACATGGCCACGCTGGGCTGCCTCGACGAAATCCGCCACGGCCAGATGCAGCTCTATTTCCCCCACGAGCACGTGTCGAAGGACCGCCAGATGGACTGGGCGTTCAAGGCCTACGACACCAACGAGTGGGCGATGATCGCCGCGCGTCACTTCTTCGACGACATCATGATGACGCGCGACGCGATCAGCGTCTCGATCATGCTCACCTTCAGCGTCGAGACGGGCTTCACCAACATGCAGTTCCTCGGGCTCGCCGCGGACGCTGCGGAAGCCGGGGATCACACCTTCGCCAACCTCATCTCGAGCATTCAGACCGACGAATCGCGCCACGCGCAGATCGGCGGGCCGGCGCTGAAGATCCTGATCGAGAACGGCAGGAAGGAGGAGGCGCAGCGGCGCGTCGATATCGCGGTGTGGGGTGCGTGGAAGCTGTTCTCGGTGCTCACCGGTCCGATCATGGACTACTACACGCCGCTCGAGCACCGCAAGCAGTCCTTCAAGGAGTTCATGGAGGAGTGGATCGTCGCCCAGTTCGAGCGCGCCCTGACCGACATGGGGCTGGAACTGCCGTGGTACTGGGAGCAGTTCCTGGCCGACCTCAGCGAGACGCATCACGGCATGCATCTGGGCTCGTACTACTGGCGGCCCACCGTGTGGTGGAACCCGGCGGCCGGCGTCACGCCGCAGGAGCGCGCCTGGCTCGAGGAGAAGTACCCCGGCTGGAACGACACCTGGGGCCAGTGCTGGGACGTGATCATCGACAACGTGGTCGACGGCAACATGGCCAAGGCCTATCCCGAGACGCTGCCCTACGTCTGCAACATGTGCCAGCTGCCGATTCTCGGTACGCCGGGCAAGAAGTGGAACGTCAAGGACTACCCGCTCGAGTACAAGGGGCGCCTCTACCACTTCGGCTCCGAAGTCGACCGCTGGGTGTTCCAGCAGGAGCCCGAGCGCTATGCCGGCCACCTGAGCATCGTCGACCGCTTCCTGGCCGGAATGATCCAGCCGATGGACCTGAGCGGGGCGCTTCAGTACATGAACATCGCCCCCGGAGAGTGTGGCGACGACGCCCACAACTACGCGTGGGCCGAGGTGTATCGGGCGATGCGCGCGCAGCGCAACGCCGGCTGAACGGACGACGAAGCGGCCTGACCCGCGGAGGACGGGCCCGATCCAAACGCATCAATGAGGAGACCCAACACATGGCGCTATTTCCGCTGACTTCCAATTTCGAGGGCGATTTCGTCCTGCAACTGGTTCCGGTCGATACCGAGAACACCATGGACGAGGTGGCCGCCGCTGCCGCGGTGCATTCGGTGGGCCGCCGCGTCCGGGCCCGTCCCGGCTGCATCCTGCGCGTGCGCAAGCAGGGTGCCGAGGACTTCCTGCCGCGGACGATGAAGGTGGCCGAGGCCGGCTTCATGCCGACAGAGACCGTCGAGATCCTCTGGGAGGCGGCGCCGCACTGAGCGGCGCCCGAACAAAAGCAAGGATTCAGGAGCGAGACATGGGTTTTACGAAAGTCTGCACGGTCGATGACCTGTGGGAAGGCGAAATGGAGGCCTACACCGTCAACGGCCAGGAGATTCTGCTGGTCTGTGCCGACGGCGGCGAATTCAAGGCCTTCCAGGGCATCTGCCCGCATCAGGACATTCCCCTCGCCGAGGGCAAGTTCGACGGCACCAAGCTCATCTGCCGGGCGCATCTGTGGCAGTTCGACGCCTTCACCGGCCAGGGCATCAACCCCGACGACTGCGCGCTGGCCGAGTACCCGGTGAAGGTGGATGGCACTGACATCTTGGTGAAGACCGAAGGCGTGACGCCGCTCTTTGCCCATAGCTGAGCCCGCGGCACCCGCTGCCCGACCGCAGCAAAACACGAAAAGGAAAGACGATGAGTGCAGCAGCCTCTGAACAGGCGTACCACAACAACATGGTCGGGCCGATCATGCGCGCCGGCGATCTCGCGATGGCGGTGATCGAAGCGGCCAGGATCGACAACCCCGGCAAGGAGATCTTCGTCGAGGACAAGCGGGCCTGCCTGCGCATCCACGCCGAGCAGGAAATGATCCTGCGCCGCGAGACGATCGAGGAGGAACTCGGCCGGCCCTTCCGCATGAACGACCTGGAAGTGGATCTCAGCTCGTTTGCGGGACAGATCGAAAGCCAGGACAACGCCGTGCGCTTCTACTTCGTCAAGAAGATCTGATGACCCGCGCCGGACAAGGACAAATCGAGGAGACAGGAATGACCGAACCGCAGCAGCTCAAGCCACTCAAGACCTGGAGCCACCTTGCCGCCCGCCGGCGCAAGCCCAGCGAGTACGAGATCGTCAGCGCGAACCTGCACTACAACGATCGCGACCCCGACGCGCCGTACGAGCTCGCACCCGGCATCTTCATGAACGAGTGGTACAAGAAGAACACCTTCGCGACGCCGCTCAAGCACGATGACTGGAACGCCTTCCGCGACCCGGAAGAGGTGGTCTACCGCACCTACAACCTGATGCAGGACGGCCAGGAGACCTACGTCTTCGGCCTGTTCGACCAGTTCAACCAGCGCGAGCACGACAAGGCGCTCGATGCGCGCTGGGCGGGCACGCTGGCGCGGATGTACGCGCCGGTGCGCTACCTCTTTCACACGGTGCAGATGGCATCGGCCTACGTCGGGCAGGTTTCGCCGGCGAGCACGATCACCAACTGCAACTACTTCCAGATGGCGGACAGCCTGCGCTGGGTCAGCCACACCGCCTATCGGACGAAGGAGCTGTCCACGACCTTTCCCGACAAGGGCTTCGGCAGCGACGAGCGCGCCTACTGGGAGAAGGATCCCGTATGGCAGGGCTTCCGCGAACTGATGGAGAAGACGCTGACCGTCTGGGACTGGGGCGAAGCCATCGTCGTGCTGAACCTCGTCGCCAAGCCCGCCATCGAGGAAAGCGTGCTGCGCAAGCTGGGCGAATCGGCACGGCACAACGGCGACACGCTGCTCGGCCTCATCACCGATGCGCAGTTGATCGATTCCGCACGCCACCGCCGCTGGCTGGGGGCCTTCATCAAGATGGCGCTCGAAACGCCGGGAAATCTTGCGCTCATCCAGGGCTGGATCGCGAAGTGGGAGCCGCTGGCGGACAAGGCGATCGACGCCTATTGCGCAATGCTCCCCGACGTCCCGGACGCCGCGGCATCCGCGAAGGCGGCAACGCGCGCCTTCCGGCACGCCCTCGGGCTCTGAAACGTCGCCCCGGGCGCTTCAGCCGAGGCGCCCGCAGCTCTCCTTTCCGTGTCGAGATCCCATGAGCAATCCAGCAAGCATCACACTCCTGAAGGACGGCGGCGTGTTCCCCCAGCAAGCCGGCGACACCATCCTGCGCGCGGCGCTGCGTGCCGGAAAGGGACTGACCTATGAATGTAACTCCGGAGGCTGCGGCGGTTGCAAGTTCGATCTCATCGAAGGAGCGGTCGAGGAGCTCTGGCCGGAAGCGCCCGGCTTGACCGAGCGGGACCGCAGGCGCGGACGCAGGCTGGCCTGCCAGTGCCGTGCCGTCGGCGACGTGGCGATCGCGGCGGCGACCGCGCCGGAATACGTGCCACACATCGCGCCCAAGCGCCAGCAGGCCCGTCTCGCGCAGGTTCGCGAGATCACTCACGACATCCGCGAATTCCGCTTCGTGGCGAGCGAGGACGCGGATTTCCTGCCGGGCCAGTACGCGATGCTCGACCTGCCCGGGCTTGCCAGTTCGCGGCCCTATTCGCTGGCGAACACGGCCAACGGGCGTCGCGAATGGCATTTCCAGATCCGGCGGGTGCAGCACGGCCAGGGGTCCCACGTCCTGTTCGATCGCCTCGCCGTCGGCAACGAGATCGGGCTCGACGGCCCCTATGGCACGGCCCATCTGCGCCCCGAGGCCCCACGCGACCTCGTCTGCGTCGCAGGCGGCTCGGGCCTCGCGCCGATGATCTCGGTTGCGCGAGGCGCCGACGAGGCCGGAATGCTGGAGGGCCGGCGCCTGCACTTCTTCTACGGCGCGCGCACGCCGCGCGACGTCTGCGGCGAGGACATGCTGCGCCAGCTTCCCGGCTTCGGTTCCGCCATCGAGTTCATTCCGGTAGTGTCGCTTCCGCATGACGGCGGCGACTGGACGGGGCGGACCGGCTATGTGCACGATGAACTGATCCGGGTGTTGCCCCGGCCCCTGGCCGACTACGAGTTCTACTTCGCCGGCCCGCCGCCGATGACCCAGGCCCTGCAGGAGCTGCTGATGCTCGGCCACAAGGTCCCCTTCGGGCAGATCCATTTCGACCGCTTCTTCTAGGCACCGTCGGCTTTCATACGACCCGGCCGCGCAAAGGGTCCGCACAGGCTGCTGACGGGCGTCGCAGTCTGGGACAAGATGCGCGGGAGAGGGTTGTGTGGGCAAGCGCTGGGGGTAGATGCTCATGGATCACGCTGTGGCCGATTCAGCGGAGAACTTCATCCGTTCGGTGAAGGGTGTCGGCCTGTATGCCGACGACACCTTCGACGTGCGCCGGCAGAAGCTGGCGCGCATCATCGTCGATTCGATGTATCAGTTCCTGGCCCTGCTCGACGTCGACGGCACGGTGATCGAGATCAACCGGGCGGCGCTCGAGGGCGCTGGCGTCGATCTCGACGACGTCGTCGGCAAGCCGTTCTGGGAGGCGCGCTGGTGGGCGCTGTCGGAAGAGACGCGCGAGCGTGTCCGCGAGATGGTTTCGCAAGCGCGCGAGGGGCGCTTCGTGCGGTGCGACATCGAGGTGTATGGCGCAGCCAGCGGCAGCAAGACGATCATCGTCGACTTTTCCCTGACCCCCATTTTCGACGACAGCGGCAAGGTCGCCTTCCTGCTGCCGGAGGGCAGGAACGTCTCGGAAAAGATCGCCATCGAAGCCGAGCTGACGAGAAAGAACAGCGAGGTCCATGCCGCGCTGGAGAAGCTGCGCGAGATCGATGGCTTCAAGACCAAGTTCTTCGCCAACGTCAGCCATGAGCTTCGTACCCCGCTGACCTTGATCCTGGGCCCCGTCAGTCAGTTGCTGCAGGGGTCCGGGCATCTGTCCGAGCGCGAGCGGTTTCGTCTGCTGAGCATCAAGCGCAACGCGCAGGCCCTGCTGCAACAGGTCAATGACCTGCTCGATCTGGCGAGGATAGACGCCGGCGAGATGCCCCTGGTGTACGTCTGCGCCGACGTCGCGGCCCTGGTCCGGGAGATCGCCGGGGGATTCGCCGCGGCGGCGGAAGAGCGCGGCATCAGCCTCAGCGTGTCCGGCGAAGAGGAGTTGTACGTCGATGTGGACCGGGCCAAGTTTGTCCGCGTCGTGACCAACCTGCTGTCCAACGCGCTCAAGTTCACCCCCGACGGCGGGCGCATCCGCTGTTCGGTCGCGCGCGTCGCGCGGGACCGCTTCCTCCTGAGCGTCCAGAACAACGGCCCCGGCGTGCCCGACCGGCTCAAGCGGCAGATCTTTGACCGCTACGCGCAGGGTGAGGACGAGCTGTCTTCGAAGGGGAGCGGGCTCGGCCTCAACATCGTCAAGGAGTTCGTCGAACTGCACCGCGGCACGATCTCGGTCATCGACGCGCCCGAGCGCGGCGCGGTGTTCCAGGTGGAAATGCCGCGGCGCGCGCCTGCGGGCGCGTTCGTGCGCCAGGCGGTCCCGACGGAGGTGGTCGTGCCCGAGTTCGATGGAGGGTCGCCCCAGCCGCACGGATATGCGCTCGCGCGCCACAAGGCCGGGAGCCCGCGCATCCTGGTGCTCGAGGACAACCCCGACCTGCGCCAGTTCCTGGGCGACGTGCTCGCCGACGACTACGAGGTCGTTCCCGTCGACAACGGCCGGAGTGCGCTGGGCCTGGTGCGGGATCAACCGCCCGATCTCGTCATCACCGACCTGATGATGCCGGAGATGGATGGCGAACGTTTCGTGCGCACGCTGCGGGAGGAACTGCAATGCGGCGTGCCGGTGCTCGTGCTGTCGGCGCGTTCCGACAACGCCCTGCGCGAGACCTTGCTGGAAGAACTCGTCCAGGATTACCTGACCAAGCCGTTCTCGCCACAGGAACTCCGGGCGCGCGTTCGCAACCTGGTGACGGTCAAGCGGACGGTGGACATCCTGCAGAAGGAGCTGAATTCCCAGCAGTCGGATATCGCCGAGCTGACCTCGGGCCTGATCGCGAGTCGCAAATCGCTGCAGCAGGGGCTGCTCGCCCTGCAGATTTCGGAGCGTCGCTGGCAGGGCTTCTACGAGAACACCGCCGTCGGGATCGCGCTCACCGACACGGAAGGGAAGGTCATGAAGGCCAATCCGGCCTTGCAGAAGATGCTCGGATATGGACCGAACGAGATTCGCGGTCTGTCGCTCATCGACATCACCGCCGAGGCCGAGCGGGCGACGACGCGCCGGAACGTTCACAACCTGGTCGCGGGCAGGCTGGAAAGCTACCAGGCGCAGAAACGATACGAGCGCAAGGGGGGCGGATTCCTGTGGGCGAACGTGAGCGCATCGCGCATTCCCGTGGTGGGCGATGAAGGCCCGCGGGTCGCCGTGATCGTGGAGGACGTCACCGCGCAGAAGGCGGCCGAGGATGCACTGAGCAAGACCCGGACCGACCTCGCGCGCGTGTCGCGCGTGACGATGATGGGCGAGCTGGTCGCATCGATCGCGCATGAAGTCAATCAGCCGCTGTCGGCGATCGTCACCAACAGCCATGCGGCCCTGCGCTGGCTCGAGCGTGACACGCCGGACTATCAGGAGGTCGTGGCGGCACTCAAGCGCGTCCATCGCGACGCGGTGCATGCAGGCAAGGTCATCGCGCGGATCCGGGATTTCCTCAAAAAGGGCGGCCTGAAGCGCGAGCCCATCGACGTGCGGGCCATGCTCGACAGCCTGATCGCGATGCTGCAACGGACCTTGGCCGAGACCGCGACCACGATCGACGTGCGTATTGCCGACGCGCTCCCGCCGCTGGTCGGCGACCAGGTGCAGCTGCAGCAGGTGCTGCTGAACCTGCTCGTGAACGCGATCGACGCGATGCGGGGGCAGAAAGGGCGCGCGCGCCACATCGTCGTGACGGTCAATGCCGGGCACGGGCGCGAAATCGAGTTTTCAGTGCGTGACTCGGGCCCCGGGGTGCCGGAGGCCAAGATTCCCCGGATCTTCGATGCCTTCTTTTCCACGAAGGGCGACGGGCTGGGCATGGGACTCGCGATCAGCAAGTCGATCGTGGCAAATCACGGCGGCGAGCTGCGACTGGAGTCGAGCGGGGCGGAGGGCGCTTGCTTCACGTTCAACATCCCGGAGGAGGAAGCGTGAGCGCTCTGCCCGACGTCACGCCCATCGTCTATGTCGTCGACGACGACGAATCGGTCCGCGAGGCCCTGAGCAGCCTGATTCGCGCCGAAGGCATGAGGGTGGAAGTGTTTGCTTCACCGCTCGAGTTTGTGGCCATCCCCAGACTGAGCGAATTTGCCTGCATCGCCCTCGATGTGCGCATGCCCGGGCTGGACGGCCTGGCGCTCCAGGAACGCCTGGCGGCGAACGGCGTCGATCTTCCCATCATCTTCATCACCGGGCATGGCGACGTTCCCGACGCCGTCCGTGCGATGAAGGCAGGCGCCCTGGATTTTCTCAAGAAGCCCTTCGAAGACTTCGAGTTGCTGAATGCGATCACGACGGCGCTGGCGCGCGTCGGCGCGCGCTTCAGCGAAAAGCGGGCGAGCGCCGATCTGCAGGCGCGCTACGATCAGCTCACGCCGCGCGAGCGGGAGATCATGTTCCTGGTCGCTCAAGGCAAGCAGAACAAGCTCATCGCGCACGAGCTGGGCGTGACCGAGAGCACGGTCAAGGTGCACCGCCACAACGTCATGGCGAAGATGCACATTCGCTCCCTTCCCGAACTGACGCTGGCCTTGCAGCGCCTCCGCCGGTAAGGATCGCACGCAAGGAGGGAAACGAAAGAGGGGCCCGATTGACGGACCCCTCGGGTGGGGCACGCGCGACCGCTGGTCGGCGACGCTGTCGCAGCGAAGGGTCCCGTGGCTGCACCTGCCTGCAGGTGCGCGGCTCGATACCCTGGTCGAGGCTCTCAGGCCTGCATGTTGGCCGGACGCCAGGCCTGGATGATCGGCAGCAGCTGGCCGAAGATCTTCGGCGTCCCGGCGACCACGTTGCCGGTGGTGAGGAAGTTGGCCTCGCCCGAAAGATCCGACACCAGGCCGCCCGCTTCCTGGATCAGCAGCACGCCGGCGGCCATGTCCCACGGCGACAGGCCCATCTCCCAGAAACCGTCGAAGCGGCCGGCGGCCACGTAGGCGAGGTCGAGGGCAGCCGCGCCCGGACGACGGATGCCGGCGGTCTTCTGGGTCAGTTCCTTGAACATGCTCAGGTAGGCGTCGACGTTGTCGAACTGGCGGAAAGGGAAGCCCGTGCCGATCAGCGCCTCGTTGAGCCGGGTGCGGCGCGACACGCGGATCCGACGGTCGTTGAGGAAGGCGCCACTGCCGCGCGAGGCGGTGAACAGCTCGTTGGTGTTGGGGTCGTACACGACCGCATGCTCGAGCACGCCGTTCTTCGTCTGCGCGATCGAGATCGCGTACTGCGGGAAGCCGTGGATGAAGTTGGTGGTGCCGTCGAGCGGATCGATGATCCAGTTGAACTCGCTCTCCTGCCCATTGAGCGGGGCGGACTCCCCCGACTCCTCTGCTAGAATCCCGTGCCCCGGGAAAGCGTCGCGCAGCACCTCGATGATCGCCTGCTCGGCGGCGCGATCCACCTCGGTGACGAAATCGTTGGGCGACTTGGACTGCACGGTCAGCAGATCGAGCTGGTTCGCGGCGCGGTTGATGACGGTCGCAGCGCGACGGGCGGCCTTGACGGCGATGTTCAGGGTGGGATGCATGCGGGTCGGTCTCGGTTAAAGAATCGGGCGCCTGCGACGCGTGGCCATCTGCGCCCCGTCGACAAGCGATGCGGTGGCCCGGCTGCACACGTTCCGGGCAGACGGCCCGGCAAATTCGGAAAACGTGGAATTTTAATATGAATCGCCCCCTCGCGCTCGACCGTATCCGGGTCGTGTTGTCACGTACCAGCCACCCGGGGAACATCGGCGCCGCCGCGCGCGCGATGAAGACCATGGGCCTGCGCGACCTGTGGCTGGTGGCGCCGGAGTCCTTCCCCGACGAGGTGGCGACCGCGCGCGCCTCGGGCGCGGTGGACCTGCTCGATTCCGCGCGCGTGGTTGGCACGCTGCAGGAGGCGCTGGCCGACACGGTGTTCTCCGCGGCGCTGACCGCGAGACGGCGCGAGCTGTCCCTGCCGCGCATGCAGGCGCGCGACGCCGCCGGCGAGCTGGTGGCGCGCAGCAGCGACGGCATCGTGGCACTGGTGTTCGGCAACGAGACCAGCGGCCTCACCAACGAGGAGGTAGGGCTGTGCAGCCTGCCGGTGACCATCCCCACCGATCCGGATTTCTCCTCGCTCAACCTCGGCGCCGCCGTTCAGGTGCTCAGCTACGAGCTGCGCATGGCCGCGCTCGGCGAGGCCGCCGCGGCACCGGCCGACGCCCAGGCCGAACCGGCCACGCATGCCGATTTCGAAGGCTTCATGGCCCATCTGGAACGGGTGGTCACCGCCAGCGGTTTCCACGATCCGGCCAACCCCAAGCGCCTGCTGCCGCGCATGCGGCGCCTGTTCAACCGGGTGCGGCTGGAGAAGGAGGAGGTCGCCATCCTGCGCGGCATGCTGACCACCTTCGAGACGCCCAAGCGCCGCGGCTGAGCGCGGAGGCGGGCGCTGCGGCTTGGTCGCGCCGCGCATAGTCGATTAAAATGCTCGGAAATTCGGCGGATGCCCGACCTGCGACCGCCGCGAGCCGGAATCCGCGTTTCACCCGTCCCGTTTCCCAGCCCTTCAAGATGGAGTCCCCGAGCATGTTCAGCCGCCTGCGCGAAGACCTTGCCAGCGTTCGCGAACGCGACCCCGCTGCACGTTCCACGCTCGAGGTGCTGACCTGTTATCCGGGCATCCACGCGCTGATGTTCCACCGTCTCGCCCACGGCGCGTGGCAGCGCGGCTGGCACTGGCTGGGACGCTTCGTCAGTCACATCAGCCGCTTCCTGACCGGCATCGAGATCCACCCCGGCGCGGTGATCGGGCGTCGCGTGTTCATCGACCACGGCATGGGCGTGGTCATCGGCGAGACCGCGGAGATCGGTGACGACTGCACGATCTACCAGGCGGTGACGCTGGGCGGCACCTCGCTCTATCGCGGCACCAAGCGCCATCCCACGCTCGGCAGGGGCGTGGTGGTGGGGGCGGGCGCCAAGGTGCTCGGCGGCTTCACGGTCGGTGACGGCGCGAAGATCGGCTCCAATGCGGTGGTGGTCAAGCCCGTGCCGGCCGGCACCACCGCGGTCGGCAACCCGGCCCGCATCATCGATCCCGAACGCGACGCGGCGCGCGAGCAGAAGGCCGAGCAGATCGGCTTCAGCGCCTACGGCGTGACGCGCGACATGGACGACCCGGTGTCGAAGGCCCTGCACGGGCTGCTCGACCATTCGGTGGAGACCGACCGCCGCCTGCAGGCGATCATCGCCCGCCTGGAGGCCGCCGGCATCAAGCTCGACGAAGCGGTGGCGCCGGGCGACGACTTCGATGCCGGCAAGCTGTCGAAGCTGGTCGATTGAAGGTGGCGGCGATTCTTGATCCACATCATGGAAACGCTTGGGGAGTGCAGCGGCGGCAGTAGTTGACCGTTTTTGTCGGGATAAGTATAGTTGAGCGAAACGTTCGGGTATTCGCCGCCTGTCGTGCGCCGGCTCCGATGTCCCGCCGGCGTGGAGACGCGCCTGGCGACCCCGACCGATCCGAATTCAGCACTCCCCACTTCAGCACCCTCTCCAGGAGCGAGCATGAGACTCACGACCAAGGGCCGATTTGCCGTCACGGCGATGATCGATCTGGCGTCCCGCCAGGCCGACGGGCCGGTCACGCTGGCCGGCATCGCCGAGCGCCAGAAGATCTCGCTGTCCTACCTCGAACAGCTCTTCGGCAAGCTGCGCCGCCACGACCTGGTGAGCAGCGTGCGCGGACCGGGCGGCGGCTATCGCCTGGCACGCGACATGGGCGAAATCACCGTCGCCGAGATCATCATCGCGGTGGACGAGCCGCTGGATGCGACCCAGTGCGGCGGCAAGGAGAACTGCCACGACGCGCACCGCTGCATGACGCACGACCTGTGGGCCAACCTCAACAAGCGCATGTACGCCTATCTCGACTCGGTCACGCTGGACGCCCTGGTCAACCGCCGGGTGCAGCCCGATGCCGACATGGCCGTGCTGCGCAACATCCGCCGCCGCGCCACGCTGGCCAGCGTGCGCGAGATCGCGGCGATCTGAGGCACGGCGATGAGCTTCGCCCCGGTCTACCTCGACTGGAACGCCACCACGCCGCTCGACCCGGTCGTGCGCGAGGCGATGCTGCCCTGGCTCGGCGCCGCCGAGCCGGTGCGCTTCGGCAATGCCTCGAGCCGGCACGAGTACGGCCGCCAGGCACGCGCGGCGGTCGATGAGGCGCGGGCGCGGGTGGCTGCCGCCGTGGGCGCGCACGCCACCGAGGTGATCTTCACCAGCGGCGGCTCCGAGGCCAACAACCTGTTCCTGAAGGGCGCCGCGGCGACGATGAAGCCGGCGCTGGTCGCCGTGAGCGCCGTCGAGCACCCCTGCGTGCGCGAGCCGGCCCGGCAACTGCAGCGCGGCGGCTGGACCCTGCGCGAGATCGCCGTCGATGCCGAGGGCCGGGTCGATATCGCAGACTGTCAGGCCGTGCTGGCCGCGCGGCCGCGCCTGGTGTCGGTGATGCTCGCCAACAACGAGACCGGCGTGCTGCAGGACGTCGCCACGCTCGCCGCGCAGGCGAGGGCGGCCGGTGCCTGGTTCCACACCGATGCGGTGCAGGCGCTGGGCAAGGTCGAGCTCGATTTTCGCACCCTCGGCGTGCAAGGCATGACGCTGTCGGCGCACAAGATCGGCGGACCGCTGGGCGCAGGCGCGCTGGTGGTCGACAAGCGGGTGGAGCTCGCGCCCCTGATCGCCGGTGGCGGCCAGGAGCGAGGACTGCGCTCGGGTACCGAGAACGTCGCCGCCATCGTCGGTTTCGGCGTGGCCTGCGAGCGTGCGCTGGCGCGCCGGGCGGACGAGGCGCTGCGCCTGGCCAGCTTGCGCGACGAGGTCGAGCAGGCGCTCGGTGCGCTCGGCGCGCGCATCTTCTCGGCCGGCGCGCTGCGGCTGCCGAACACCGTATTCTTCGCGATTGCCGGCATCGACGGCGAGACCCTGGTCGGCAAGCTCGACCGCGCCGGCTTTGCCTGCGCCAGCGGCTCGGCGTGTTCGAGCGCGAATCCGGAGCCCTCGCACACGCTGCTGGCGATGGGCGTGGAGCCCGCTGTCGCCCGCGGCGCGGTGCGCGTCAGCCTGGGTCGCGACACGGCGGCCGCAGACGTGCGCCGCTTCATCGAAACCTTCGCCCGCGTGGTGGGCGAACTCAAGAACTTGGCCTCGGTGGCCGCCTGACTCGGGCCGACCGAAGCCGACCCCGATACTCGAACAACGACTCTGCGGAGAGATTGAATGCTGAAGTTCCCCATCTACCTCGACTACTCGGCGACGACCCCGGTGGATCCGCGCGTGGCGCAGAAGATGATCCCGTGGCTGACCGAGCAATTCGGCAACCCGGCCAGCCGCTCGCACGCGTTCGGCTGGGAGGCCGAGCAGGCGGTCGAGGAAGCTCGCGAGCAGGTGGCCGCACTGGTCAACGCCGACCCCAAGGAGATCATCTGGACCTCGGGCGCGACCGAATCGAACAACCTCGCGATCAAGGGCGCGGCCCACTTCTACCAGGGCAAGGGCAAGCACCTCATCACCGTGAAGACCGAGCACAAGGCGGTGCTCGACACCGTGCGCGAGCTTGAGCGCGAGGGCTTCGAGGCGACCTACCTTGACGTGCAGGAAAACGGCCTGATCGACCTCGAGGTGCTGAAGGCGGCGATCCGCCCCGACACCATCCTGGTCTCGGTGATGTTCGTGAACAACGAGATCGGCGTGATCCAGCCGATTGCCGAGATCGGCGAGATCTGCCGCGAGAAGGGCATCGTGTTCCACGTCGACGCGGCGCAGGCGACCGGCAAGGTCGAGATCGACCTCGACAAGCTCAAGGTCGACCTGATGAGCTTCTCCGCGCACAAGACCTACGGGCCCAAGGGCATCGGTGCGCTCTACGTGCGCCGCAAGCCGCGCGTGCGCCTGGAGGCGCAGATGCACGGCGGCGGCCACGAGCGCGGCCTGCGCTCGGGCACGCTGGCGACGCATCAGATCGTCGGCATGGGCGAGGCCTTCCGCATTGCACGCGAGGAGATGGCGACGGAAAATGCGCGCATCCAGAAGCTGCGCGACCGGCTGCTCGCCGGCCTGACCGACATCGAGGCCACCTACGTTAACGGCGACGTCGAGCAGCGCGTGCCGCACAACCTCAACATCTCCTTCGCTTACGTCGAAGGCGAGTCGCTGATCATGGCGATCAAGGACATCGCGGTGTCGTCGGGATCGGCATGCACCTCGGCGAGCCTCGAGCCGTCCTACGTGCTGCGCGCGCTCGGTCGCAGCGACGAGCTGGCGCACAGCTCGATCCGGTTCACGATCGGCCGCTTCACCACCGAGGAAGAGATCGACTACACCATCGACCTGCTGCACAAGAAGATCGGCAAGCTGCGCGAACTGTCGCCCTTGTGGGACATGTACAAGGAAGGCATCGATCTCGACACCGTGCAGTGGGCCGCGCACTGACAACGACAAAGAACTCACCGACATCCCCTGGAGAACGAACATGGCATACAGCGAAAAGGTCCTCGACCACTACGAAAATCCCCGCAACGTCGGCTCCTTCGCGAAGGACGAGGAAGGCGTGGCAACCGGCATGGTGGGCGCCCCTGCCTGTGGCGACGTGATGAAGCTGCAGATCAAGGTCGGCAAGGACGGCGTGATCGAGGACGCGAAGTTCAAGACCTACGGCTGCGGCTCGGCGATCGCGTCGAGCTCGCTGGTTACCGAGTGGGTCAAGGGCAAGACCATCGACCAGGCCCTCGAGATCAAGAACACCCAGATCGCCGAGGAACTCGCGCTGCCGCCGGTCAAGATCCACTGCTCGATCCTCGCCGAGGACGCGATCAAAGCCGCGGTCGCCGACTACAAGAAGAAGCACGAAGCCTGAGCGGCGTTTTGTGAACAGGAGTAGCAGACATGGCCGTTAGTCTTTCCGAATCCGCCGCCAAGCACGTCTCGAACTTCATCGCCCGGCGCGGCAAGGGTTTCGGCATCCGCCTCGGCGTCAAGACCTCGGGCTGCTCGGGCATGGCCTACAAGCTCGAGTTCGTGGACCAGACCGAAGCGGAAGACCTGGTGTTCGAGAGCCATGGCGTCAAGGTGGTCATCGACCCCAAGAGTCTGGCCTACCTCGACGGCACCGAGCTCGACTTCGTCAAGGAAGGCCTGAACGAAGGCTTCAAGTTCAACAACCCGAACGTGAAGGATCAGTGCGGGTGCGGCGAAAGCTTCAACGTCTGATCCGGGCGCGATGAGCATCGACCTCAAGCAGGACTTCTTCGCGCTCTTCGGCCTGCCGCGCCGCTATGCGCTCGACGACTCGGCACTGGAGGCGGCGTGGCACGAGCTGCAGTCGCAGGTGCACCCCGATCGCCACGCCCATCTGTCCGACGCCGAGAAGCGCCTGTCGATGCAGTGGGCGACGCGCGTCAACGAGGGCTTCCGCACGCTGCGCCAGCCGCTGGCGCGGGCGCAATACCTGCTCGAGCTTGCCGGCGTCGATGCCGGGCTCGAGACCAACACCGCGATGTCGCCCGAGTTCCTGATGGAGCAGATGGAGTGGCGCGAGGCGGTGGAGGAGGCGCGCGAAGCCGCCGAGGTGGACGAGCTCGAGGCCCTGCACCGGCGCCTGCTTGCCCACGCCCGCGAGGTGCGCGGCGAGCTCGCCGCCCAGCTCGACGATGAACAGGATTACGAAGCAGCGGCCGACACCGTGCGCCGGCTGATGTTCATCGACAAACTCCAGCAAGAAATCGACGAGGCCCTGCTGGCCCTCGAAAACTAGAGAGCACGGAACAAGACCTGATGGCCCTGCTGCAAATCGCCGAACCCGGCATGTCCGCCGAGCCGCACAAGCACCGGCTGGCGGTCGGTATCGACCTCGGTACCACCAACTCGCTCGTCGCCACCGTCCGCAACGGCATCGCCGTGTGCCTGCCGGACGAAACCGGCCGTACCATGCTGCCGTCGGTCGTCCGCTACGGCACCGACGGCACGGTCGAGGTCGGCCTCGGGGCGATGAAGGCCCAGGCCGTCGATCCCCGCAACACCATCGTCTCGGTCAAGCGCTTCATGGGGCGCGGCCTCAAGGACGTCGCGCACATCGAGACCATGCCCTACGACTTCGAGGACAGCGCCGGCATGGTGCGGCTGCGCACCGCGCAGGGCATCAAGAGCCCGGTCGAGGTCTCGGCCGAGATCCTGCGCAAGCTGCGCGAGCGCGCCGAGGCCAGCCTGGGCGGGGCGCTGGTGGGCGCGGTGATCACGGTGCCGGCCTATTTCGACGACGCCCAGCGCCAGGCGACCAAGGACGCGGCGCGCCTGGCCGGCCTTGAGGTGCTGCGCCTGCTCAACGAGCCCACCGCGGCAGCGGTGGCCTACGGCCTCGACAACGCCGCCGAAGGCGTCTACGCGGTCTACGACCTCGGCGGCGGCACCTTCGACCTGTCCATCCTCAAGCTCACCCGCGGCGTGTTCGAGGTGCTGTCCACCAACGGCGATGCGGCGCTGGGCGGCGACGACTTCGATCACCGCCTGTTCTGCTGGATCCTGGACAGGGCGCGGATCTCGCCGCCCTCGATGGAGGACGCCCGCCGCCTGCAAATGAAGGCGCGCGAGGCCAAGGAACTACTGACCACCTGCGAGGAGGCGCCGATCCACCTGCGCCTGGCCTCGGGCGAGGAGGTCGACCTGGTCGTGACCCGCGACGAGTTCGCGGAGATGACCAAGCACCTGGTGCAGAAGACGCTGACCCCGGTGCGCAAGGCGCTGCGCGACGCCGGTCTCGCGCCCGACGAGATCAAGGGCGTGGTGATGGTGGGCGGCGCGACGCGCATGCCGCACATCCAGCGCGCGGTGGCAAGCTACTTCGGCCAGGAGCCGCTGACCAACCTCGACCCCGACAAGGTCGTCGCGCTCGGCGCGGCGATGCAGGCCAACGTGCTCGCCGGCAACCGCCCGGACCAGGACGACTGGCTGCTGCTCGACGTGATCCCGCTCTCGCTGGGCCTCGAGACCATGGGCGGGCTGGTCGAGAAGGTCGTGCCGCGCAACTCCACGCTGCCGATCGCGCGCGCACAGGAGTTCACCACCTTCAAGGACGGCCAGACGGCGATGGCCTTCCATGTCGTGCAGGGCGAGCGCGAGCTGGTGTCGGACTGCCGCTCGCTGGCGCGCTTCGAACTGCGCGGCATCCCGCCGATGGTGGCCGGCGCGGCGCGCATCCGCGTCACCTTCCAGGTCGATGCCGACGGCCTGCTGTCGGTCGCGGCGCGCGAGATGTCCTCGGGCGTCGAGGCCAGCGTACTGGTGAAGCCGTCCTATGGCCTGTCCGACGACGAGATCGCCGAAATGCTGAAGTCCGGCGTCGAGCATGCCGGCGACGACATGATGGCGCGCGCGCTGCGCGAACAGCAGGTCGAGGCCGACCGCGTGATCGAGGCCACGGAACACGCGCTGGAGAAGGACGGCAGCCTGCTCGACGCGCAGGAACGCACCGCGGTCGACGCCGCCATCGCCGAGCTGCGCCGGCTGCGCGCCGGCAGCGACCACCGCGCGATCAAGGCCGGCATCGATGCCCTCGGCCGCGCCACCGACGAATTTGCCGCCCGCCGCATGGACAACAGCATCCGCTCGGTGCTGACTGGCCACAAGGTGGACGAACTCGAACTCTGAATCCGAACCCAATGACCCAGATCATCGTCCTGCCCCACGTCGAACTCTGCCCCGACGGCAGCGTCATCGAGGCCGCCCCCGGCACCACCATCTGCGACAGCCTGCTCGAGAACGGCATCGACATCGAGCACGCGTGCGAGAAGTCCTGTGCGTGCACCACGTGTCACGTCATCGTCCGCGAGGGCTTCGCCTCGCTGAATCCGGCCGAGGACGAAGAGGAAGACCTGCTCGACAAGGCCTGGGGCCTGGAGCCCCAGTCGCGCCTGTCCTGCCAGGCGGTGGTCGCCGAGACCCCGCTGGTGGTCGAGATCCCGCGCTACACGATCAACATGGCCCGCGAAGGAAAGCACTGACATGAAGTGGACCGAGGTTCAGGAAATCGCCATCCAGCTCGCCGACGCCCACCCCGACGTCGATCCGACGCGGGTGAATTTCGTTGACCTGATGAACTGGGTCATGGCGCTGCCCGAGTTCGACGACGATCCCAAGCGCTGCGGCGAGCGCATCCTCGAAGGCATCCAGCAGGCCTGGATAGACGAGCTCGCCTGAGCAGGGCGCTGGGCGCGGACGGATGGGTTTTCCCCGTCCCGCCTGCGCCCGCGCCTCCGCTATTTACGCCCTCGGCAGGTCCTCGCGCCGCAGCACGAACACCATGTCGTCGCCGCCGCGGGTCGATAGCCAGTTGAAGGGCAGGTCGGGGAAAGCCGCCTCGACGATGTGGCGGTTGTGTCCCACCTCCACCGCCAGCACCCCGTCCGGATTCAGGTGCGCGGCGCCCTCGGCGATCAGCTTCCGCACCACGTCCAGCCCGTCCTCACCCGACGCCAGCGCCATGCGCGGCTCGTGCAGATACTCGGGCGGCAGTTCGTCCATGGCCTCGGCGGTCACGTAGGGCGGATTGCTGAGGATGAGGTCGAAACGCCGTCCATCCAGCGCCGAGAACACGTCGCTGCGCACCAGCTCGATGCGGTTCTCGAGGCCGTAGTCGGCGACGTTGATGCGGGCGACGTCGAGCGCGTCCGCCGACAGGTCGGCCGCGACCACCCCGGCGTTCGGGAAGGCATGCGCCATCAGCACCGCGAGGCAGCCCGAGCCGGTGCACAGGTCGAGCACGCTGCCGACCGCATCCGGATCTTCAACCCACGGCGCCAGTCCGTCCTCGAGCAGCTCGGCGAAGAAGGAGCGCGGCACGATCACCCGCTCGTCGACGGTGAAGCGGAAGTCGCCCAGCCAGGCCTCGCCCAGGATGTAGGCGGTCGGCAGGCGCTCGTCGGCACGCTGTTCGATGGCTTCGAGCAGGGCGATGCGCTCCTCGCCGGGAATGCAGGCGTCGAGGAAGGGCTCGAGCCGGTCGAGCGGCAGCGCGAGCGTGCCGAGGATCAGCCACACGGCCTCGTCGAAGCTGTCCTGCACGCCGTGGCCGCAGAAGATGCCGGCGCGGTTGAAACGCGTGACCGCGTAGCGCAGCCAGTCGCGCACGGTGACGAGCTCGGCCAGCGGGCCGTGTTCGTGTTCGTGGTCGTGATCGTCGTCGTGGTGCTCGTGTTCGTCGTGCTCGTGCTGGGACATGGGCTGCAATCTCTTGGCGTTCGATGGGTGGGGGCGATCAGCGGCCGGCGCCGAGCAGCGCCTGCAGGGTGCGCTGGTAGATCACGGACAGGGGTTCGATCGCGTCTGCGGCGATGCACTCGTTGACCTGGTGGATGGAGGCGTTGACCGGACCGAACTCGACCACCTCGGCACAGATCTCGGCGATGAAGCGGCCGTCCGAAGTGCCGCCGGTGGTCGACAGCTCCGTGTCCACGCCCAGCGTGTCGCGGATCGCGCCCGACAGTGCACCGACCAGCTTGCCACGTCCGGTGATGAAGGGCTTGCCGGAGAGGTGCCAGTCGATCTCGTAGTCGAGGCCGTGACGGTCGAGCACCTCGCAGGTGCGGCGCTTGAGTTCCTCGGCAGTGGTGACCGAGGCGAAGCGGAAGTTGAACATCACTTCGCACACGCCCGGGATCACGTTGTTCGCGCCGGTGCCGGCGTGGATGTTCGACACCTGCCAGGTCGTGGGCGGGAAGAACTCGTTGCCTTTGTCCCAGGTGATCGCGGCGAGTTCGGCCAGCGCGGGCGCGAACAGGTGGATCGGGTTACGCGCCAGATGCGGGTAGGCCACATGGCCCTGGCGCCCCTTCACGCGCATCGTTCCCGACAGCGAGCCGCGGCGGCCGTTCTTGATCATGTCGCCGAGGGTCTTCACCGAGGTCGGCTCGCCGACCACGCAGTAGTCGAGGCGCTCGCCGCGCGCGGCCAGTGCCTCGACGACCTTGACGGTGCCGTGCGTGGCCACGCCTTCCTCGTCCGAGGTCAGCAGCAGCGCGATGCTGCCGGCGTGATCGGGGTGGGTGGCGACGAAGCGCTCGATCGCGGTGACGAAGGCGGCCAGCGAGGACTTCATGTCCGCGGCGCCGCGGCCGTAGAGCACGCCGTCCTTCAGCGTCGGTTCGAAGGGCGGGGTATTCCAGGCCTCTGCCGGACCGGGTGGAACGACGTCGGTGTGGCCGGCGAAGCACAGCACCGGCGCCGCGCTGCCGCGCCTTGCCCACAGGTTGCAGACGCCGCCGCTGTCGATGCGTTCGAGGGTGAAGCCGAGGGGGCGCAGGCGCTCGGCGATCAGGTCCAGGCAGCCGGCGTCCTCGGGGGTCACTGAGGGACGGGCAATGAGTTCGCAGGCCAGGGCCAGCGTGGCTTCGGTGGTCATGTGGGGGAGTGCTCTGGCTTTCGCCGGCCCGCGGGCCGACGGCTCAGTGGTGGTCGACGTTGAGGGTGAATTCGCGGAAGGAAGCACCTTCCGTATTGGTGGCTTCGAAGTCCATCACCTGGGTGGACTTGTTGTTCGCCGGCTGTTCTCCCGCCGCACGGATCTGCGCGTTGTTGATCAGCCAGTGCAGGTTGCTCAGCGAATCGGCATTGGCGAGCGCCTCGTCGAGGGTGATGGTCTCCTCGGCATGCAGGCGGTAAAGCGCCTGCTCGAAGGTCTGCGACCCCGGCGCCAGCGATTGCTCCATCGCCTCCTTGATCTCGTTGAGCTCGCCCTTCTCGATCAGCTCGGCGATGTGCCGGGTGTTCATCAGGATCTCGACCGCGGGGATGCGCTTGCCGTCGGGCTTGCGCACCAGGCGTTGGGAGGCGATGCAGCGCAGCGCGACCGCGAGGTCGAGGTAGAGCAGCTGGCGGTTCTCGAGCGGGAAGAAGTTAATGATCCGGTTGAGCGCGTGATAGGCGTTGTTGGCGTGCAGGGTCGCCAGGCACAGGTGCCCGGTCTGCGCGTAGGAGATCGCCGCCTGCATGGTCTCGCGGTCGCGGATCTCGCCGATCAGGATGCAGTCGGGCGCCTGGCGCATCGCGTTGCGCAGCGCCTCGTTCCAGCTCAGCGTGTCGATGCCGACCTCGCGCTGATTCACCACCGACTTGCGGTGCTTGAACAGGTACTCGATCGGATCCTCGACGGTGAGGATGTGCCCGCCGCGGTTGCGGTTGCGGTGGTCGATCATCGACGCCAGCGTCGTCGACTTGCCCGAGCCGGTGGCGCCCACCACCAGGACCAGGCCGCGCTTTTCCATCACGACCTCGTTCAGCACCTCGGGCAGGCCGAGCTCGCTGATGGTGGGTATCTCGCTCTGGATGTAGCGCACGACGACCGCGAGCGAGTTGCGCTGCCAGAACATGTTGACGCGGAAGTTGCCGAGGTCGCGCCGGCCGAAGGACAGGTTCAGTTCGCGCTCGCGCTCGAGGGTCTCCATCTGCGCTGGGGTGACCGCTTCGACCACCATGCGCCGGATCATCTGCGGGTCCATGACCTGCTGGTTGATCGGCATGGTCTGGCCCTGGATCTTGATGTGGATCGGCGCGCCCGCGGTGATGAAGACGTCCGAGGCCTTCTTTTCAGCCATCAACTGGAACAGATTGTCGAAAATCATGCCTTCGGACTCCTCGGGATCGAACAATGCATGGGCGCGACAGACGCCGCACCCGGCGAATCAGGCGCCGCGCAGCAGCTCGTTGATGCCGGTCTTGGCGCGGGTCTGCGCGTCGACCTTCTTCACGATCACCGCGCAGTACAGGCTGTACTTGCCGCAGGCCGAAGGCAGGCTGCCCGGCACCACGACCGCACCTGCCGGCACGCGGCCGTAGGTGATCTCGCCGGTCTCGCGATCGTAGATCTTGGTGCTCATGCCGATGTATACGCCCATCGACAGCACCGCGTTCTCCTCGATGATCACGCCCTCGACCACTTCCGAGCGCGCGCCGACGAAGACGTTGTCCTCGATGATGACCGGGCCGGCCTGGACCGGCTCGAGCACGCCGCCGATGCCGACGCCGCCCGACAGGTGAACGTTCTTGCCGATCTGGGCGCAGGAGCCGACGGTTGCCCAGGTGTCGACCATCGTGCCTTCATCCACGTAGGCACCGATGTTCACGTAGGAGGGCATCAGCACCACGTTCCTGCCGATGAAGCTGCCCTTGCGCGCCACCGCCGGCGGCACGACGCGGAAGCCGCCTTCGCGGAACTGCTCGGGGGTGTAGTCGCCGAACTTGGTCGCGACCTTGTCGAAGAAGTTGAGGCCGCCGGCCTGCACGATCTCGTTGTCGCGCAGGCGGAAGGAGATCAGCACCGCCTTCTTGATCCACTGGTTGACCACCCACTGGCCGTCCTTCTTCTCGGCCACGCGCAGCGTGCCGGCGTCCAGGCCGGCGATCACTTCCTCGACCGCATTGCGGATCTCGGCCGGGGCGGAGGCGGGCGACAGGCTGGCGCGGTTTTCGAAGGCGTCGTCGATGATCTGTTGCAGAGCGTGCATTGGGGGTTCTCTCTCAGAGGGTTTTGCAGAAATCGATGATGCGCTCGGCGGCCTCGACACATTCGTGCGTGTCGGCCACCAGCGCGATGCGGACGAAGCCGGCGCCCGGATTGACGCCATGCGCTTCGCGGGCGAGATAGCTGCCCGGCAGGACGGTCACATTATATTCAGCCTGCAGACGGCGGGCGAACTCGGTGTCCGGCAGCGGCGTGCGCACCCAGTAGTAGAAGCCGGCGTCCGGCAGCGCCACCGGCAGGTACGGCTGCAGCAGCGGCGTGATGCGCGCGAACTTGTCGCGGTACAGGCGACGGTTCTCCTCGACGTGGACCTCGTCGTTCCAGGCCGCCACCGAGGCCGCCTGCACCGCCGGGTTCAAGGCGCAGCCCTGGTAGGTGCGGTAAAGCAGGAAATCCTTGAGGATGCGCGCGTCGCCGGCGACGAAGCCCGAGCGCATGCCCGGCACGTTCGAGCGCTTGGACAGGCTGGAGAACATCACCACGTTGCGGAAATCGGTGCGCCCCAGGCGCCAGGCCGCTTCCAGGCCACCGATCGGCTTGGCGTCGTCGTCGAAGTAGATCTCCGAGTAGCACTCGTCGGCGGCGATCACGAAGCCATAGCGGTCGGAGAGCTCGAACAGGGTCTTCCACTCCTCGAGCTTGAGCAGCCGCCCGGTGGGGTTGCCCGGCGAGCAGACATACACCAGCTGGATGTCGCGCCAGGTCGCGTCGTCGATCGCGCCGAAATCCGAGCCGAAGTCGTTCTCCGGCAGGTTGTTGATGAAGATCGGTTCGGCATTGGCGAGCAGGGCTGCGCCTTCGTAGATCTGATAGAAGGGGTTGGGGCACAGCACCTTGGCACCCGGCCGAGTGCCGTCGACCACGCACTGGGCGAAGGCGAACAGGGCCTCGCGGGTACCGGCGACCGGGATCACCTGGCTGGCCGGATCGATCCTCGGCAGGCCGTAGCGGCGTTCAAGCCAGTGCGCGATCGCGCCGCGCAGGGCGTCCGTGCCCAGCGTCGCGGGGTAGCTCGACAGGCCGCCGAGGTTGTCGGCCAGGGTCTGGCGGATGAAGCCGGGCGTCGGGTGCTGCGGCTCGCCGATCGACAGGCGGATCGGCTTCAGGTGCGCAGGCGGCTCGATGCCGGCGAACAGCGCGCGCAGCTTCTCGAACGGGTAGGGCTGGAGACGGGCGAGGTTCGGATTCACTTTGATACGGATTGCCGCTGCGCAATCGCGCCTGCGGCGAAGTGGGGAAGGGCGGAAATGGTATCATGGCGCGTCTTTTCGACAGCCGGGCCGTGTCCCCGTGCGGGATCGGGGGGGCTTCGCCCGCCGGGCGGAGCCCGCAGTCGCGTCGCGACGCCTTGCCCCTTTCCGTTCCCGGCCGACCTGCCGCGCGGTCTCACTGCTCCTTCGTTCTTCTTCGACGTGCGTCTTTCCAAGCTCAAACTCGCCGGTTTCAAGACTTTCGTCGACCCGACCACCGTGCTCACCCCCGGCAACCTCGTCGGCGTGGTCGGGCCGAACGGTTGCGGCAAGTCGAACATCATCGACGCGGTGCGCTGGGTGCTGGGCGAGACGCGCGCCTCGGCGCTGCGCGGCGAGTCGATGCAGGACGTGATCTTCAACGGCTCGACCACGCGCAAGCCGGTGTCGCGCGCGAGCGTCGAGCTCGTCTTCGACAACAATGAGGGCAAGGCGGCGGGGCAGTGGTCGCGCTATGCGGAGATCTCGGTCAAGCGCGTGCTCGACCGGTCCGGGGAGTCGACCTACTACATCAACAACGTCCACGTCCGCCGCAAGGACGTGATCGACCTCTTCCTCGGCACCGGCCTCGGTCCGCGCGCCTACGCGATCATCGAGCAGGGCATGATCTCGCGCATCATCGAGGCGCGCCCCGAGGAAATCCGCGGCTTCCTGGAAGAGGCCGCCGGCGTCACCAAGTACCGCGAGCGACGCAAGGAAACCGAGGGCCGGCTGCGCGATGCACGCGACAACCTCGCCCGTCTCGACGACATCCGCATGGAACTGGGCGAGCGCATCGTGCATCTCGAGGCCCAGGCCGAGGTCGCCGCCCGCTACCAGCAGTTGAGCGCGGCCCACGTCGAGAAGCAGCAGCTGTTGTGGCTCGTCAAGCGTAACGAGGCGCGGGCGGAACAGGCGCGGGTGTCCGCCGAACTCAACGAGGCCACGCGCCGCATCGAGGCCGACAGCGCCCGCCTGCAGGAGCTGGAAGCTGCGGTCGAAACCTGCCGCGAGGCGCACTTCGAGGCCTCGGAGGCGGTCCATGGCGCGCAGAGCGAGCTGTTCGCGGTGAGCGCCGAGGTCACCCGCCTGGAAACCGAGCTGCAGCACCTCGGCGAGGCGCGCAGGCGGCTCGAAGCCCGTCTTTCCCAGCTCGAGATCGACCGCGAGCACTGGCTGACGCGCCGCGAGGCGATGCTCGCCGAGCACGAGCGCTGGCAGGCCCTGGGCGAGAACGCCGCGCTGCGCGCCGAGCAGGCCGAGGCCCGGCACGGCGAGATCTCCGACCGCCTGCCCGAGCTGGACGGCGCGCGCCAGGCCGCGGAGACGACGGTCGCCAGCGCGCGGCGCGAGCTCGCCCAAACCGAGCAGCAGCTGCGCGTCGAGGAAGCGAACCGGGCCAGCGCGATGCGCGCCCTCGATGCGCTGCACCAGCGGCGCGGGCGGCTGGAGGCCGAGCGCGGCGCCATCGTCGGCCCGGACGAACGTGAAGTCGCCGAGCGCGAGGCGCGGCTGGAGGCGATGCAGGACGCGCTCGACGCCCGCCAGCGCGAACTGGCGGAGCTGCAGGCAAGCCTTCCGGCGGCCCAGGCCGCGCTGAAGTCCGCACTCGAGCACGAGCGCGCCGTGCAGCGCCGATTGACCGAACTGCGCGCGCGGCGCGAGGCGCTGCTCCAGCTCCAGGCCCGGGTGCAGTCCCAGGGCAAGCTTGGCGACTGGCTCAAGCGCCACGGCCTCGACCAGTTCCCGCCCCTGTGGAAGTACCTGCAGGTCGAGGGCGGCTGGGACGAAGCGGTGCAGGCCGTGCTGCGCGAGCGGCTCTCGGCGCTGACCACGAGCGATGCGGCCGAGGCCGCCTCAGCGGCGCGGACGGTGCTGGAGGAAGCGCCGCCGGAGACGGTCGCGGTGGCATTTGCCGCCTCGCACACGGCTTCCGCCGTTCACGCCGGAGACGGAGCACGGGCCGCGGAAGCCCTCGACCCGGTGCGGGCGTCGGGCGCCCTCCCGGACTTCTTGTCGAGGGACGGCGTTCCGCCGCGTCCGCTGTCCGCCCTCGTCGCGGTCCGCGCCCCGGAACTCCAGGCCCTGGTCGCCGATTTCCTTGCCGGCGCCTGGGCCGTGGACAAGCTCGACGACTGGCTCGACGCCCGCGACCGCCTGCCGCCTGGCGTGTGCCTCGTCGGCCCGCGCGGCCAGGTGCTGACCCGCGACGCACTGGTCCATCACGCCCCCGATGCGCGCACGCATGGCGTGATCGAGCGCCAGCGCGAGATCGACACGCTCGAGGGCGAGCAGGCCGCGCTCGAGGAGGCGGCGCACGCGGCTCACGATGCGCTGCTCGCGGCCGAAGCGGACGCCAGCGCGCTGAACGAGCGCATCAATGCCCTGCGCCGCGAACAGCAGGCGGTGCAGTCGCAGGTGCACGCCGAGCAGGTGGAGGTGCTCAAGCTCGCCCAGGCGCGCAGCCGGGCCGACGAACGCCGCGGCCAGCTCCAGCGCGACCTCGAGGACGTGGTGCATCTCGAGGCGACCGAGCGCGAACACCTGGCGCGCGCCGAGATGGAGCAGGCGCGCGCGCTGGAGCTCGCCGAACTGCAGCGCGAGCGCCTCGAGGCCGCCATGGCGGTGCTGAGCGAGCGCGACCAG
Organism: Rhodocyclaceae bacterium; assembly: GCA_029982755.1. Classification (GTDB taxonomy): domain Bacteria; phylum Pseudomonadota; class Gammaproteobacteria; order Burkholderiales; family Rhodocyclaceae; genus Thauera. The sequence goes on along the minus strand of JARRBR010000010.1, from coordinate 1,236 downwards.
GCCTTGCGCGAAGCCCGCGCGCTCGAGCAGGCCGCCGCGCGCGAGCTGCAGGAGGCGCGTTTCTCCGAGCGCGAATGCGCGGGCAAGCTCGAGGACATCGCCCGCAACCAGCAGCTGGCCGCCGAGCAACTGGCGCGCATCGTCAGCGAGACCGATACGCGGCGTGCCGAACTCGACGCCACCGACGACGATCGCAGCCACGCCGCGCTGCAGGTCGCGCTGGCCTTGCGCTCGAGCCGCGAGAGCGCGCTGGCCGGGCGTCGCGATGCGCTGGAGGCGGCGACCGCCGCCCTGAAGCAGGCCGAGGAGATGCGGCTGCGCACAGAGCACGAGGCGGCGCCGGTGCGCGCGCGCGTGGCCGAGTTGCGGCTGGCGGTGCAGGCCGCCGAGCTGGCCGTCGCCCAGTTCGAGGAGCGCCTGCAGGAAGCGCAGGCCGACGAGACCGCGCTCGCGCCGCTGCTCGCCTCCGACCCCAAGGAGGGCACGCTGCAGCGCGAGGTCGCCCGCCTGGCGCGCGAGATCGCGGAACTGGGCGCGGTCAACCTCGCCGCCCTCGACGAACTCAGGACCGCCACCGAGCGCAAGGGCTATCTCGACGCCCAGACCGACGATCTGCTGCAGGCCATCGAGACACTCGAGGACGCCATCCGCCGCATCGACCGCGAAACACGCGAGCAACTGCAGGACACCTACAATACGGTCAATCGCCAGTTCGGCGCGCTGTTCCCGCAGCTCTTCGGCGGCGGTCGGGCAGAACTGGTGCTGACCGGCGAGGAGATCCTCGATGCCGGGATCCAGATCGTCGCCCAGCCGCCGGGCAAGAAGAACGCATCGATCCACCTGCTGTCCGGGGGAGAGAAGGCGCTGACTGCGATCGCGCTCGTGTTCTCGATGTTCCAGCTCAATCCGGCGCCGTTCTGCATGCTTGACGAGGTGGATGCGCCACTGGACGATACGAACACCGAGCGCTACGCCAACATGGTAAAGCGCATGTCATCGCAGACGCAGTTCATCTTTATCAGTCACAGCAAGATCACGATGGAATTCGCCCAGCAGCTGGTGGGCGTGACGATGCAGGAGCAGGGCGTGTCGCGGGTGGTTGAAGTGGATATCGAAGAGGCGCTGCGCCTGGCCGAGCCGGCCGCAGCGTAAGACAGCTTGAGAAATACCGGGCAAGAAGCAGGAATTCGGGAAACGAAATGGACAGCGAACTTCAGATCGCGTTGATCGGTGCGG
>JARRBR010000098.1 GCA_029982755.1 Rhodocyclaceae bacterium | reverse complement strand
CCACGCGGGCGTGAGCAGTCATGACTGGGTTACCGGAGGGTGAAAAGAATGCAAGAATTATACCAAATGAATTGGCGGGAAATTTTCACAAACTCTCAGTTCGTCGGCTGGGCGAAGGTAAAGGCGTCGGCGAAGAAGGCGTCCTCGGACAGGCCGCGGCTGGCGCAGAAGCTGCTGCGCGCGACGTCGACCATCACCGGCGCGCCGCAGGCATAGACCTCGTGGCCGGACAGATCGGCGAAGTCGTCCAGCACCGCCTGATGCACCAGGCCCTGGCGGCCGTCCCAGACCTCGTCGGACAGCACCGGCACGTAGCGGAAGCCGGGCAGGGCGGCTTCCCAGGCGCGGGCGAGCGCGTCCATGTACAGCCCGGCGCGGGTGCGCGCGCCCCAGTACAGGGTGATCGGCCGGGTGAGGCCGACGTGGATGGCGTGCTCGACGATGCCCTTGATCGGCGCGAAGCCGGTGCCGCCGGCAACCATCACGATCGGCCGCGTCGACTCCTCGCGCAGCCAGAAGGCGCCGTGCGGGCCCTCGAAGCGCAGGATCTCCTTTTCCTTCATGGCCTCGAACACGTGGCCGGTGAAGCGGCCGCCGTCGATGCGGCGCACGTGCAGCTCGAGGTGGCCGCCGTCGTGCGGGGCGTTGGCGATCGAGAAGCTGCGCCGCTGACCGTCGGCGAGCAGGATGTCGATGTACTGGCCGGCGCGGAACTGGAAGTTCTCGCTCGCCGGCAGCTTGAGGTCGATGAGCATGACGTCGTCAGCCAGGCGCTGCAGCTTCTGCACGCGCGCGGGCAACTTCTTGACCGGGATGTCGCCGGCGCGGGTGACGTTGCGCGCCTGCACCACCAGGTCGCTCAGCGGCTTGGCGCAGCAGAACAGCGCATAACCCTCGGCACGCTCGGCATCGCTCAGCGCGCCTGCCGAATGAGGCCCCTGGTCCACCACGCCTTCCAGCACCTTGCCCTTGCACGCGCCGCAGGCGCCGTCGCGGCAGCTGTGCGGCAGCAGCAGGCCGGCGGCGAGCGCGGCTTCGAGAACGGTCTGGTCGTCGGCGACTTCGAAGTGGTGGTCGCCGGGGCGAAGCGAAATGCGATGCGTCATGGTGCGTGAGATAATGAAAATATGAATCGAATCCTGATCGTCGGCAGCGGAGACGTCGCCTTGCGCGCCCTGCCCTGGCTCACCCGGCGCTTCCGCGTCTATGCCCTGGTGCGCCACGCCGAGTCCGCTGCAGCCTTGCGTGCGGCCGGCGCGGTGCCGCTGGTCGGCGATCTCGACGACCGCCGCAGCCTGATGCGGCTGGCCGGCGTGGCCGATGCGGTGCTGCATTTCGCGCCGCCGCCGGCGAGCGGCGAGGGCGACCCGCGGACGAAGCGCCTGCTGGCCGCGCTGGGAAGCGGCAAAAGTCTACCACACGGCGTGATATACATAAGCACGACAGGGGTTTACGGCGACTGCGGCGGCGCCCGCGTGGACGAGACCCGGCCGTGCAATGCACAGACCGCGCGTGGCCGGCGCCGGGTCGATGCCGAGCGCCGCCTGCGCGCCTTCTGCCGGCGCAGCAGGGTGCGGGTGGCGCTGCTGCGTGCCCCCGGCATCTACGCCGCCGACCGCCTGCCGCTCGACCGCCTGCAGCGCGGCGACCCGGTGCTGCGCGCGGACGAGGACGTGCATACCAACCACATCCATGCCGACGACCTCGCCCGCATCGCCTGCCTGGCGCTGTTCCGCGCCCCGGCCGCGCGCGCCTACAACGCCAGCGACGACTCCGGCATGAAGATGGGCGACTACTTCGACGCGGTGGCCGACGCCTTCGCGCTGCCGCGGCCCCCGCGCCTGAGCCGTGCCGAGATCGCCACCCGGCTGTCGCCGCTGACGCTGTCCTTCATGGGCGAGTCGCGCCGCCTCGACAACCGGCGGCTGAAGCGGGAACTGCGCCTGCGCCTGCGCTATCCGACGGTCGCGGACGGCCTGCGTGCCGCCGCGCGCTGAACCCGGCGCGTACCCCATCCCACTGTTCATGTCCAAACCGGAGCGAGATTCCGCATGCTGTACCTGAAGTCCCTGCACATCGTCTTCGTCGTGAGCTGGTTCGCCGGCCTGTTCTACCTGCCGCGCCTGTTCGTGAACCACGCCATGGTCGAGGATGCCGCCACCCGCGAGCGTCTGGCGATGATGGAAATGAAGCTTTACCGCTTCATGACGCCGCTCGGCATCCTCGCCGTCGCGCTCGGCCTGTGGCTGTGGTTCGGCTACGGCTTCGCCGGCGGCTGGCTGCACGTGAAGACGCTGCTGGTGGTCGGCCTGATCGGCTACCACCTCTACTGCGGCAGGCTCATGCGCGAGTTCGCCGCCGGGCGCAACACGCGCAGCCACGTCTGGTACCGCTATTTCAACGAGATCCCGGTGCTGGTGCTCTTCGTCGTCGTGTTCCTGGTCGTGCTGAAGCCGTTCTGAGCGAGGACGTACGGGAAGGATGAACGAGGCGGTGAGGGGAGAGGACAGGATGCTGCACGAGACGGCGGACGACGCCGCCACCGGCGTCGGCGGACGCAAGGCGGCCGGCCAGGCGGGTGCGCAGGGCGGGGCCACGACGGTCGATCTGGCCGAGTACAACTGGCAGGCGCATTCGGTGCTGGTGGTCGATGACGAGGAGGGCATGCGCAATTTCCTCGAGCGCACGCTCGCCCGCCGCTGCGGCATGGTGCAGTCCGCGGCCGATGCCGAGCACGCCGCGGCGCTGATGGCGCGGCTGCATTTCGACCTGCTGATCCTCGACATCGCGCTGCCCGGCAAGTCCGGCATCGAGTGGCTGCACGAGCTGCGCGAGCACGGCTACATGGGCGACGTGATCCTGGTCACCGCCTTCGCCGACATGGAGACCGCGATCGACGCGCTGCGCGGTGGCGCCTCCGACTTCATCCTCAAGCCCTTCCGCGTCGACCAGATCCTCAACTCGATCAAGCGCTGCTTCGAGCGCGCGCGCCTGGCGCGCGAGAACTTCGTGCTGCGCCGCGAGCTGGCCGGGCTGGCAGCCGACCCGATCGGCCTGGTCGGGCATTCGCCGGCGATGGAGCAGCTGCGTGCGATGGTGCGCCGCATCGGGCAGATGCCGAGCACGGTGCTGCTGCTTGGCGAATCCGGCACCGGCAAGGAGGTGGTGGCGCGCGCCCTGCACCAGACCAGCCCGCGCGCGCAGCGTCCCTTCGTGCCGCTCAACTGCGCGGCGATCGCCTCCGAGCTGATCGAGAGCGAGCTCTTCGGCCACGTCAAGGGCGCCTTCACCGGCGCGACCGAGAGCCGCAACGGCCTGTTCTACTACGCTCACGGCGGCACGCTGTTCCTCGACGAGATCAGCGAACTGCCGCTGGCGCTGCAGACGCGGCTGCTGCGTGTGCTGGAGGAGCGCAAGCTGCGCCCGGTGGGCTCCGAGCGCGAGGTGCCGGTCGATGTGCGCATCATCGCCGCTTCCAACCGCGACCTCGCCGCCGAGGTCAGGGCGGGGCGCTTCCGCGAGGACCTCTACTACCGTCTGGCGGTGGTCGACCTGAGGCTGCCGCCGCTGCGCAGCCGCAGCGAGGACATCCCCGACCTGCTGCGCCACTTCATGCAGCAGCTGGCGGTCCAGCTCGGGGTCGCGCCGTTGCCGCTGTCGCACGAGGTCGTCAGCCGGCTGCAGGCCTATGCCTGGCCGGGCAACGTGCGCGAACTGCGCAACTACGTCGAACGCTCGATGATCCTCGGCTGCTTCTCCAACACGCCGCCGGGCGCGCCCACGGCGGAGGCGGCGCCGCTGCCCGGCGAGCTGGCGCTGAGCCTGGCCGAGGTCGAGCGCCGCCACATCGAGCGCGTGGTCGGGGACTGCGCCGGCAACAAGACCGAGGCCGCGCGCCGGCTGGGGGTGTCGCGCAAGACGCTGGAACGCAAGTTCGCCGAATGGGCCGCGGGGGAAGCGGACGCCGTCGGTCGCGTCGGCCGCCGGGCCTGAGCGGCATGGCGACCTACGACCGCGCCCGCCGCCGGCCGCGGCGGGAGGCCCGCAGGTGCTGATGCGCATGCCGCGGGCGTGCGCCGAGCGCCTGCGCCGTTCGGTGCGGGCGAAGCTGCTCGGCCTGGTGCTGGCGCCGCTGATGCTCGGCTTCCCGATCATCATGGGCCTGCTGTGGTACTGGGGCGAAGCCTATTACCACCGCCTGATGGTGTCGCGGGTCGGCAGCGACCTCGCCACCGCGCACGGCTATTTCGAGCGCGTGATCGAGGGCGTCGGCCATGGCATCGACGGGTTGGCCGGCTCGCAGGCGCTCGCCGAGGCGCGCGCCGCGCCGGACGGGCTGGACACGCTGCTGGCGGCGCGCCGGCAGGCGCTGGGGCTGGATTTCCTCAACCTGCTCGACCCCGCGGGGCGCGTGCTGCGCGCTTCGACCGCCATGGCGGCGGGCGCCGACCGCGCCGGCTGGCCGGTGGTGGCGCGCGCGCTGCAGGCCGACGCGGGGAGCGCGATCGAGCGCTTCGAGGCGGCCGAGCTGGAGGCGATCTCCCCCTTGCTGCGCGAGCGCGCCCGCCTGGCGCTGATGCCCACCGCGCGCGCGGCGCCCGATCCGCGCCCCGAGGAGACCCGCGGCCTGGTCGTGCATGCCGCCGCCCCGGTGCTCGATGCGCGCGGGAAACTCGTCGCCGTGCTCGAGGGCGGCGTGCTGCTCAACGGCAACCTCGGCTTCGTCGATACCCTCAACGACATCGTGTATCGCAGCGGCAGCCTGCCCGCGGGCAGCGAGGGCACCGCGACCCTGTTCATCGACGACGTGCGCATCGCCACCAACGTGCGCCTGTTCGAGGGCGCGCGCGCGCTCGGCACGCGCGCCTCGGCCGCGGTGCGGGAGCACGTCCTCGGCCTCGGCCGCACCTGGCTCGAACGCGCCTTCGTGGTCAACGACTGGTACGTGTCGGCCTACGAGCCCGTGGTCGACAGCCGCGGCGAGCGCGTCGGCATGCTCTACGTCGGTTTCCTCGAGGCGCCCTTCCGTGCCGCCAAGCAGATGGCGCTGCTGATCGTGGCCGGGGTGTCGTTGCTGGTCAGCGTGGCCGGCGCGCTGATGACCCTGCACTGGGCGCGCGGCATCTTCCGCCCGATCGAGCGCATGCACGCCACCATCGGCGGCATCGACGCCGGTGACGAGCATGCGCGCGTCGGTGACGTCGCCAGCCGCGACGAGCTCGGCCGGCTCGCCACCGCCTTCGACCGCCTGCTCGACGACCAGGCCGCGCGCCGCGCCGAACTGCAGGCGCTGGCCGCCTCGCTCGACCGCAAGGTCGCCGAGCGCACCGCCGATCTCGCCGCCGCCAATGAGGAACTGCGCGCCGCCCAGCACCGCCTGGTGATGAGCGAGAAGCTGGCCGCGATCGGCGAGCTCACCGCCGGCGTGGCGCACGAGATCAGCAATCCGACCGCGGTGATCCAGGGCAACCTCGACCTGCTGCGCGAGGAGCTCGGCCCCGCGGCGCAGCCGGTGGCCAACGAGATCCGCCTGATCCACGAGCAGGTCGGGCGCATCCGCCTGATCGTCACCAAGCTGCTGCAGTTCGCCCGCCCGGGCGAGTTCGTCGGCTACGTCGAGGACGTGGACGTGAATGCCGCGCTCGCCGACTGCCTGGTGCTGACCCGCCAGCACCTGACGCGCGCCGGGGTGAAGGTGGTGCAGAAGCTGGACGCGCGCGGCCGGGTGCGCATCAACCTGCCGGAGCTGCAGCAGGTGCTGATCAACCTGATCGTCAATGCGGTGCAGGCCATGCCCGCCGGCGGCACGCTGACGCTGGAGACGGCCGACCGCGATCCGGTGCACGATGCGCGCGGCGTGCGCATCACCGTGCGCGACACCGGCAGCGGCATCCGCGCCGAGGACATGGCGCGCCTCTTCGATCCTTTCTTCACCACCAAGAAGCGGCAGGGCACCGGGCTCGGGCTGTCGATCAGCCACACCCTGGTCGAGCGCTACGGCGGGCGCATCGAGGTCGACAGCGCGCCGGGCTGCGGCGCCGCCTTCACGGTCAGCCTGCTGGCCGAGCCGGACTATCGCAACGACAGGGCCGCGCGCGGGTGCGGCGACGAATCACGGGAAACGAACGCGACATGAAAGTGATGGGTTTCGCCGGCTGGTCCGGCAGTGGCAAAACGACGCTGGTCGAACGGGTGATCGGCGTGCTCAGCGCGCGCGGCCTGGCGGTGTCGCTGGTCAAGCATGCGCACCACAGCTTCGACATCGACCACGCCGGCAAGGACTCCTGGCGCCACCGCCAGGCCGGCTGCGGCGAGGTGCTGGTCAGCTCCGCCCAGCGCTGGTCGCTGACGCGCGAACTGCGCGGTGCGCCCGAGGCCACGCTGGACGAGCTGCTCGCCCATCTGGCGCCCTGCGACATCGTGCTCGTCGAGGGCTTCAAGCGCGCGCCGATCCCCAAGATCGAGGTGCATCGCGCGGTGGTCACCGAACCGCTGCTGCACCCGGACGACCCGCACATCGTCGCCATCGCCACCGACACCCCGCTCGCCACGTCCCTGCCGCGGCTCGACATCAACGACCCGGCGCAGGTCGCGGACTTCATCGTCGCCCATCTCGGGCGCTGAGCCGGGCGGCTGCGTCGCGCCTCCTGTTGCATTCATGCGACCCGGGCCGGGGTCTTTTCGCCATGTTTGCTGGTATTCTCGATATTTTTAAACAATCTCGATCAGAGAGATATCGATGGAGACGAGCATGGATGCAGGACCGCACCGGATCGTCATCGTCGGCGGCGGCGCCGGCGGCCTCGAACTGGCCACCCGCCTGGGGCGCAAGTTCGGTCGCCGCGGCAAGGCCGAAGTCACGCTCATCGACAGCAAGCGCACCCACATCTGGAAGCCCAAGCTGCACGAGATCGCCGCCGGCAGCATGGACATCGGCGATCACGAGGTGCCCTACCTGGCGCAGGCGCACTGGCACGGCTTCCGCTTCCGCATCGGGCGCATGACCGGGCTCGACCGTCGCGCGCGTGAGGTCCACGTCGCGCCCTTCGTGGATGAGGACGGCCGGGAGGTCACCCCGGTGCGCTCCTTCCCCTACGACACCCTGGTGATCGCGGTCGGCAGCCAGAGCAACGACTTCGGCACGCCCGGCGTGCGCGAGCATGCGCTGAAGCTGGAGACGGTCGCCGACGCGCGCCGCTTCCACGTGCGCATGGTCAACGCCTGCGTGCGCGCCCACGCCCAGCGCACGCCGCTGCGTCCGGAACAATTGCACGTGGCGATCATCGGCGCCGGCGCCACCGGGGTCGAGCTCGCCGCCGAGCTGCACCACACGACGCGCGAGGTGGTGGCCTACGGCCTGGACCGCCTCGACCCCGACAAGGACATCAAGCTCGCCCTGATCGAGGCCGCGCCGCGCGTGCTGCCGGCGCTGCCCGAGCGCCTGCTGCGCAAGCTGGGCGTGGAGGTGCACACCCAGGCCAAGGTTGCGGAAGTGCTCGCCGACGGCGTGCGCCTGGCCGACGGCCGCATCCTGCCGGCGGAACTGGTGGTGTGGGCGGCGGGGGTCAAGGGCGCCGACTTCCTCGCCCGGCTCGACGGCCTGGAGACCAACCGCATCAACCAGCTCGTCGTGCGGCAGACGCTGCAGACCACCGTCGACGACGACATCTTCGCGCTGGGCCATTGCGCCGCCTGCCCGTGGCCGGAGAAGAACGGTTTCGTGCCGCCACGCGCGCAGGCCGCGCACCAGCAGGCCTCGCACCTGTACAGGCAGATCCAGCGCCGTCTCGCCGGCAAGCCGGTGCAGGATTACCGCTACCGCGACTTTGGCTCGCTGGTATCGCTGGGCGCGTTCAGCACGGTCGGCAACATGATGGGCGGACTCACCAAGGGCGACCTGTTCATCGAGGGCTGGTTCGCACGCATGATGTACACCTCGCTGTACAAGATGCATGAGCTCGCGCTGCACGGCTGGGTGAAGGTGACGCTCGACACCCTGGCGCGCATGATCACGCGCCGCACCGAACCCCACGTCAAGCTGCACTGAGTACTGCGCCGCCCGGCCGGCGCAGCCCGATCAGTCCATGCCGAGGATGCGACCCAGCGGCGACAGGTCGTAGCCGCCGAGGCGCCGTGCCAGCGTCTGCGAGCGCGCATCGCCGTGCGTGGCGAGCAGGTCCTGGAACAGGCGGCGGAACAGGATCTCGCGCGGCAGGGCGAGGTCGAAGGCTTCCCAGCCCAGGGACAGGAAGCCGAGGCCGAACTCCGCGGCGGCGGCGCGCGTGCCCGGTGCACAGTCGGCATCCTCGCGCGCGACCAGGGCGGCGGCCTCGCGTTCGCTGCGCGCCTCCGCCACAACGCTGCAGTCGGCCGCCGAGAACCCGCGGCTGGCGAGCGCGGATTCGAGGAAGTGGCGGGAGCCGGCGCCCGCCTGGCGCATCGCCCAGCGGTAGTCGAAGGCCGCGAGCGTCTCGATGCCGTCCACGTCCAGTCCGCGGCGCAGGATCACGCCCTGTTCGCGCAGCGTCAGGCGCACCAGCGCCCACTGCCGGCTGGCGGCGAAGCGGCGCAGCAGCAGGGCGTGCTGGTGGGCGCTGTGCTCGACCCCGCCCCAGTGCAGCGCGCACACGTTGGCGCGCCGGCGGGCGAGCAGCTCGAGGCCGGTCATCGTGCCGGTGGGGCTGTAGGCGACCAGGCCGTCGGCACCGAGCTGCCCGGCGAGCGCCGCCGTGGTCGCCGCCAGCAGCGGATCGTCGCTGCCGGTGACCAGCAGGCGGTCGGTGAGCGCGCCGCCGTGGGCCTGCTCCAGCAGCCATTCCTCGAGCAGGGCGCGCGGGAACAGCCACTTGCCGCCGACGCGCGCGGCCGGCAGCTCGCGGCTGTTGGCGAGCTCGTAGAGCTTCTTCTCGTTCAGGTGCAGGAAGGCGGCGGCCTCGCGCGCGGTCAGGCAGGCGCTCGCGGACGATCCGTCCGCGGCGCGGTCCGCGGTCGGCTGCGGCCAGGCCGGATTCGCGCCGTCGGCGTGGCCCTGCGCAGGGCGGGGTGGCGTGCGATCGGCGTGTGCGCCGACGGGGGCCTCCTGCGATCGATCCGGCCGTGGCATCAGCGACCGTCCGCCGGCAGGTCCTTCGCCGCCTCGGCCAGTTCGTCGCGGGTGTTGATGTTGCGGAACGCGGCTTCCTCGTCGTCGAAGCTCACCTCGACCACCTTCAGCGTGCCGTACCAGCGGTCGATCTTGCGTCCGCCGCCGGCGAGGAAGGCGCCGAGGTGCGCGGCGACATCGCGCCGGCACAGGCAGAACACCGGATGCGGCTGGTCGAAGGTCTTCGCCACCGCGAGCTGGGCGTCGGCGGCGTGCAGCGCCGCGGCCAGGCGCTGGACGAGGTCGGCGGGCAGGAAGGGGGAGTCGCAGGGCGCGGTGACGACCAGCGGATGCTGCGCGCGCACCAGCGCCGCGTGCAGGCCGGCGAGCGGGCCGGCGAAGCCGCCGATGTCGTCGCCGAACACCGGGTAGCCGAAGGCCTGCCAGGCGTCGAGGTTCTGGTTGGCGTTGATGATCAGCTCGTCGACCTGGGGGGCGAGGCGCGCCAGCCCATGCGCCGCCATCGGCCGGCCGGCGAGTTCGACGAGGCCCTTGTCGACGCCGCCCATGCGGCTGCCCTGGCCGCCGGCGAGCAGCACGCCGGTGATGCGGCGCTCGGCGGTGCGGGGCGTGTTCGTCGTGGACGGCTCTGCGGTGGTGATCGTCATGGCTGGGCTCTGAGCGTTGCGGCGGTCTGGTGTGTCGAAGGGTCCGGTCTGCGGGCGTTCGGGCGTGTGCGGCGTCAGTCGCGCACGAAGCGGTCCGCGCCGGAGAACAGCAGGTAGTGCTTGCCCTGTGCCCGCCCGACCATGGTCAGCCCGATCTTCTGCGCGATCTGCCAGCCCATGTGCGTGAGGCCCGAGCGCGACACCAGGAAGGGGATGCCCATCTGCGCGGTCTTGATCACCATCTCCGAGGTCAGGCGGCCGGTGGTGTAGAAGATCTTGTCGGCGCCGTCCAGTCCGTCCAGCCACATCTGGCCGGCGATCGCATCCACCGCGTTGTGGCGGCCGACGTCCTCGAAGAACATCAGGATGTCGCAACCCGCGGACGTGGCCTGCGCCAGCGCGCAGCCGTGCACCGCGCCGGCCTGCTTGTAGATGGACTCGTGGTGGCGCACCGCGCCCATCAACGCGTACAGCGTGGATTGCCGGAGCAGGCGATCGTGCGGCAGGCGGATCTGGTCGATCTCGTCCATCAGCCCGCCGAACACCGTGCCCTGGCCACAGCCGGTGGTGACGGTCCGGCTGCCGAGCTTTTCGTCGGCGTCGCGCAGGCCGCTGCGGGTGGTGACCGACACCGCGTCGACCTCCCAGTCCACCTGCACGGCGGCGATCTCGTCCAGGCTCCTGACCAGGCGCTGGTTGCGCAGCCAGCCGATGGCCAGCGCCTCGGGCGCGGCGCCCAGCGTCATCAGGGTGACGATCTCGCGCTTGTCGACGTAGAGCGTGAGCGGATGCTCGCCGGCAATCGAGGTCGGCACGGTGTCGCCATGCTCGTCGATGGCGGGGATCTCGACCGTGAGCGGGCGGCTGGCCTGGCTCAGCAGGGGACGGCGGGGAGGGATCATCGCGGCGGTGCTGGGGATGCGTGAGCAGCCGATTGTAGCCGCAAGTCCTGTCGCCGACGGCGCGGGGGCCATGGGTCGGGCGCGGTACCGGCGCGCCGCTGGGGGTTTTCACGGTCGCCCGCGGACGGGTGGGGCACGTATGCTGTAGACGACATGGGTCATTCCTTTCCCGGGGCAGCACGATGAAAGACTTTCCGATCGCGGTGATCATGGAGCGCCGCCGCCTGAACAATCCCTGGGTCGACGCCGCCTGGGAGGCGGTCGGGGTGGTGCCGGCCTTCGACGATCCCGACCCCGCGCCGCGCCGCATCGTCGACGAGGTCGAGCGCAGCCAGTGGCGCATGGGCGGCTTCGCGCTCGAACTGTTCCGCGACGAGGCCGAGAACTACTTCGCCAACGTCACCGCGCCGATCCCCAAGGTGTTCGTGATGTGGCGCATGGACGACGAGCTGCCGCGGCCGGCGGCGGTGTCGGTGAGCTACGGCGAGGCTGCGCGCTGGCTGGATTCGGGCGAGCAGGTCGATGGCGTCGCGATGCCGCGCGAGATCGCCGACTGGGTGGGCGACTTCGTCAATACCCACTACAAGCCGGAGCCGAAGAAGAAGGTCAGGCGCAACGACCCCCTCGGCCTGGACCGGAGGCGCACATGAGCGGCGGCTTCCTGGGGCGCTGGTCGCGGCGCAAGCTGGCTGCCGCCGGCAAGACCTTGCTGGCCGATGCGCCCGTGCCGGGCCAGCCGGCGCCGGCCGTGGCCGCGCACGGCGCCGCCGAGTCGTTTCACTGAATGTCGATTTGGCGGGGCTGGTGGTGCTTCGGCTGTCGTACACGTTAATCAGTGTCGA
>JARRBR010000009.1 GCA_029982755.1 Rhodocyclaceae bacterium | reverse complement strand
CCATAGGTCTCGGGCATCTCGGGCAGCAGAAAGCTCATCTCGCCGAACGGACGCCAGACCTCGCGCGGGATGTAGCCCTGGCGGCGCCATTCGTCGAGCCGGGGCGTGAATTCGGCGGCAACGTAGCGGCGCACCTGTTCACGGAAAGCTTCTATCTCTCCGTCCATCCAAGCATGACGATGTAATTGTGGAAGCATCGGGGGCTCCTCAGATATCGACTAAACCGCAGCCCTGCAAGTTCAGGGGGGTACCGGGATGACGTCTGCTGGTTCCATGCTCATTGAGTAAAGGCATGTGCTTGTCTCCTGTTTTGGTAAGGCCCGAATCGTATTCATTGCGTCGTACTGAACGATTCAGTTGCGCGTATTCAGGGCCTAGACAGGATCGTAGTAGTCAGGCTCTAAAGTGCCGATACCCAACGACTTCTATAAACTAACAAACGACCTCCATTTCTTGGCCCAGCCATAGCTGTGTCCTTTAACCATGGTGAGATCTGTCAACACAGTTCCTATCTTTGCCGTACATGGGTTGCTGGACGGTGCGCGCAGCAACGGCCTAGCCACTGAATCTTGGCTTGTCAGCGTTCTGGAGCAGGCCTGCATCGCCGAGCCGTTGCTGCATCTCGAGCAGTCACGGGTAACTGTCGAGCAATACATTGCGCTCTTCAGTGCGGTAAAGGACAGCCTAGATGACGAATGCCTAGGCTATCTGCGCGGCAGGCCGCTACGCTGCGGCAGCTTCGCGCTGATGGCTCGCTCCACACTTGGGGTGCGAACGCTGGCAGCAGCTTTGCAACGCGTGTGCGAATCCTTTGCCCTGCTGCAGGATGATTTACTGCTTGTGCCTGTCTCCGATGGCTCGCTGTTTGGCGCTGCCCTGGAGATGCGAGGCAATCAGGGTGCGCACGCAGACTTTCTGCATGGCCTCCTGCTACGCGTCTTCTGGCGCCTTCTAGTGTGGCTGCATGGCGGCCGTCTGGTACCTAAGGGTTTCGACTTCCCATTCGAACAACCTGTGCATGCTGAAGGCTATGATCGAATCTTCTCTGGTACCTTGCGGTTCGGGCAGATGCGTTCGGCAGTCTGGTTCGACGCCTCCGAGTTCGCGCAACCAATGCACCGTGACGCGGTCGCGCTGCAATCTTTCCTGCGCTCCACACCGGGCAATCTGGTGGGCCCCAACCTGAACGAGCACACGTATAGCGCACGGGTGCGCGCGCTATTGCAGCAGATGTGTCCAGAATGGCCAGATTTGACCGGCGCTGCACAGCGCCTGCACATGTCGGTCAGCGCCCTGCAACGGCACTTGGCCATTGAAGGGAAGTCGTTCCAGATGTTGAAGGACGAGTTAAGGCGCGATATGGCCATCATTCGATTAGCAAGCACCAGAACCCCCCTGAGCGACATTGCAGAGGAACTAGGATTCACGGGCAGCACTGCATTTCAGCGGGCTTTCAAGTCATGGACAGGTAGCCCCCCCGGTGCCTATCGATCGCATTCCCGCAGTGCATAGTTCTATTTCGCTCAACTGGGGATCAGCTGTAGCCTGAAGGGGTAAGCGGTCATTGCCGGACATCGGCGGCTGAATGACTGGTGACTGGCGCATTGCCGCCCGACATTCCCTGGCTCGGCAATGGCGGCAATGGCCGAGGACGAGGCGGTCTTCTTGAGGAAAAGACTGGCAGCTTGAAGATCAGAAAGCCGACTTCGACCTTGCAAACATCATCAGGCAGGTCAGGGTCGAACACGGAAATTGGCGACTCGGCCGAGCGGTCATCCATCTCGGATAAGGTCGTTGAGGCCTGGATCGCCGGAGTGGCCGACTAGCCGTCATACACGCCTGCCTGACAGCGTTACCTGCCCCCCTTGTCCCCGCTCCACAGCAGCCCGGCCGGAGGCACCCCTCCCGCCTGCCTTGTCGCACCACTCACGACATTCGTCATGAGTCCCCCTTAATCCCTTCTCAACCCACCCACCTCACCCCCATGCGCTACCAAGGACGAATCACCACCTGGAACGACGACAAAGGCTTCATCACGCCCAACGGCGGGGGCGAGCGTGTCTTTGTGCACATCAGCGCGCTCTCCAGCCGGCAGCGCCGGCCGCAGGGGAACGAACTGGTGACCTACGAGTGCGTCACCGACGGCAAGGGGCGCGCGCAGGCGAAAGCCGTGGCCTTCGTCGGCGAGCGTGCGGTGGCGCCGGCTTCTTCGGGGCGCAGCGCGCTACCTGCGGTTTTCGCGATCGGCTTTCTCGCCTTCATCGCCGCGATGGTGTTTTCGGGCCGGCTGCCGGTAGCGATTCTCGGGCTCTACATCGTCGCCAGCGTGGTCGCCTTCATCGCCTACGGCGCCGACAAGTCGGCCGCGGTGCGCAATGCGTGGCGGACACAGGAGAGCACGCTGCACCTGTTCGGCCTTCTCGGCGGCTGGCCCGGCGCGCTTGCGGCGCAGCGGATGTTCCGCCACAAGTCGTCGAAGACTTCGTTCCAGACGACCTACTGGATCACCGTTGCCCTGAACTGCGCGGCGCTCGGCTGGCTGCTGTCGCCGGCCGGTGCGCGGACGCTTCAGTCGGTGCTCGGCGCAGCCTGAGCTCCGGCCGGGAGCTGCTCGGGCCGGTCGACGTCCATCAGCACGCCCGGATCGTCGACGGGCTGCAGCATGAGCTGCGCGCGATGCGCGCCGAGGATGGCGCGGCCGCCGTGGTCGCCGCTCAATGCGGACAAGGCCTCGAGCCACTTTCCGGCGAAACCGACCGGGTGTCCGCGCCGCCCCTGGTACTGCGGGGCGGCAAGGCTGGCGCCGGCGCGCAACGCGGCCGCGATCGCCCGGTGGGTGGATGGCTGGATGAAGGGCATGTCGGCCAGGGCCACGACCCAGCCCGCGGCGTCGGCCGTGGCGCGCACGCCGGCGGCGAGGCTGTGGCCCATGCCGCCGTCCGCCTCGGGGCAGACGACGATCTCGCACCCCGCGTCAACCAGCCCCCCTGCCAAGGGGTGATCGGCGGCGCGCAGCACGACCACCACCCGATCGCAGGCCGGGCGCAGGTTTGCCGCGGCGACCAGCGCCATCGGCCGGCCATCGGCCAGCGGGTGCATCAGCTTGTCGCTGCCGAAGCGCCGCCCCTTGCCGGCGGCGAGCAGGATGCCGACGATTTCACCGCTACTGGCGCTGCCGGGCATGGCACCGCTCATGGACAGGCACCGATCGAGACAGCGGCGGCCACTCCGCCGAGCGATGAAGCTGTCGCCGCAGCCACATGCGCGAAGCGCGCGGCCACGCCGTTACGCACCGCGGTCATCTCGGCGAGGATCGCCACCGCGATCTCGGGCGGCGTGCGGCTGCCGATCGGCAGCCCGACCGGGCCATGCAGGCGATCGACTTCCGCGGGCGTCAGGTCGAAATACTGCAGCAGGCGCTCGCGCCGGCGCTGGCTATTGACCGTGGAGCCGAGCGCACCGACGTAGAAGGCCGGCGACTTCAGCGCCTCGAGCAGCATCATGTCGTCGAGCTTGGGGTCGTGGGTCAGCGCGACCACCGCGCTGTGCGGGTCGAGCCGGAGTTCGAGCACCGCATCGTCGGGCATGCCGGGGACGATCGTGGTGCCGGGCACCTGCCACTCGGCGGCATACTCCTCCCGCGGGTCGCAGACGAAGACCTGGTAGTCCAGCGCCTGCGCCATCTGCGCAAGATAGCTGGAGATCTGCCCGGCGCCGACGATCAGCAGGCGCCAGGCGGGGCCGTGGGGGGAGCTCAGCGTCCGCCCGTCCCAATGCACCCGATCGCCGGCCTTGCCTGCCGTGATCCGGTTGCCCGCCACGCCGATCGTGACGCTGCGGCGCACGAGCTCGCCGCGCGCGATGCGTTCGGCCAGCGCCTGCAGCGCGGCGACGTCGGGCTGCGGCTCGATCACGAGCTCCATCCGCCCGCCGCAGGGCAGGCCGAAGCGGCGCGCCTCGTCCTGGGTGAGGCCGTAGGCGTGAACGAGCGGTGCGCTGGACATGAACTCGCCGCCCAGCATGCGCTCGATCAGGTCGGCCTCGAGGCAGCCGCCGGACACCGAGCCCTGCACCACGCCGTCCGCGCGCAGCGCCATCCACGCGCCGGGCGGGCGCGGCGCCGAGCCCCAGGTGCGCGCGACCGTCACGAGGGCGAAGCGCTGCCCCGCCGCGGCCCAGCGGCACACCGCGTCGAGGACTTGCCGGTCGGTGCTGTGCATGCAAGCCTCCTCAGGCGAGCTGATCGCGGATCGGCAGGCTGCGGATGCGCTTGCCGGTCGCGGCGAAGATCGCGTTGCACAGTGCCGGCGCCACCGGGGGCAGGCCGGGCTCGCCGACCCCGCCGAGCGGCGCATCGAAGCCGGTGGGCGTCACCAGATGGGTGTGGATCTGCTTCGGCGCCCCATCGATGCGCGTCACCGGGTAGTCGTGGAAGTTGCTCTGCACGACGCGCCCGGCCTTGAAGCTGATCTCGCCCACGGTCGCCAGGCTGATGCCCTGGATCACCGCGCCTTCGAGCTGGGCGCGCACGCGGTCGGGGTTGATCACCGCGCCGCAGTCGAAGGCGATGTCCACGCGCGGGATCGTCAGCCGGCCTTCGTCATCGACCGCCGCCTCGACCACCACCGCCGCGTAGCTGACGAAGCTGCGATGCGCGGCGATGCCCAGCCCGTGTCCTTGCGGCAGGCTGCGGCCCCAGCCCGCTTCGGCCGCGACGCGCTCGATGACGCCGCGCAGGCGCGCGGTGTCGTAGGCGTAGCGCTTCGGGTCCTCGCCATACAGCCACTGGTCGGACACCGAGGCCGGGTCGATCACCCGGTCCGGGCCGAGCAGTTGGAGCAGGTAGTCCTTGGGATCGCGCCCGGCGGCCGCGGCCAGCTCGGCGACGAAGCTCTGGATCGCGAACGCGTGCGGGATGTTGGACACCGAGCGGAACCAGCCAATGCGCGTATGCGCGGGCGCCGGCGGGTTCTCGATGCGCACGTTGGGGATCGCGAGGGGCATGTCGACCGCGCCCATCGCCAGTTCGAACGCGCCCGCCTGCTGCGCGTCGGGCACGAAGATCGACTGGATCGTCGGCGCCACCGTGCGATGCAGCCAGGCCTGCGGCCTGCCCTCGGCATCGAGCCCCGCCTCCAGGCGCGCGACCGAGACCGTGTGCAGGTAGCCGTTGTGCAGGTCGTCCTCGCGGGTGAAGGTCAGCTTGACCGGCCGCCCGTCCAGCGCGCGCGACAGGATCGCCGCCTCGCTGGCGAAGTCGGGCTTGGACTTGCGGCCGAAGCCGCCGCCGAGCAGCAGCGTGTTCACGATCACATTCTCGAGCGGCAGGCCGAAGCGCTTGGAGAGGTCGGCGCGGATCGCCTCAGGGTTCTGCACGCTGCACCAGACCTCGCACAGCTCCGCGGTGACGCGGGCGGTGGCCGTTGGCGGCTCCATCGGCGCCTGGGCGAGATGCGGGACGTAGTAGCTCGCCTCGACGCGGCGGGCCGCACCGGCGAGCGCGGTGTCGACGTCGCCGTTGCTGCGCACCACCTTGCCCGGCTGGCGCGACGCCGCTTCCAGCGCCGCGCGATACGCGGCCGAGTCGTAGCCGGCGTTGGGGCCGTCGTCCCACTCGATGTCGAGCTGCGCGCGGCCCTTGATCGCGGCGTAGGTGTTGTCCGCGATCACCGCCACCCCGCCGAGCGGCTGGAAGGCCGAGGGGATCGGCGTTTCCTCGATCGGCACCACCTTCACGACGCCCGGCACCTGCAGCGCGCGGGTGGCGTCGAAGCGCTTCACCTTGCCACCATAGACCGGCGGGCGCGCGATCACCGCATAGGCCATGCCTTCGATGCGGGCATCGATGCCATAGACCGCCTTGCCGGTAGTGATGTCGAGGTTGTCCACCAGCGCGACGCCGTCGCGGCCGATGTAGCGGAAGTCCGCCGGCCTCTTGAACACCAGCGCATCCGCGGCCGGCACCGGGCGCAGGGCCGCGGCGCGGGCAAGTTCGCCGAAGCCGATGCGCCGGCCGCTCGCCGCATGGACCACCTCGTGGCGCTCGGCGCGCACCTCCGCAACCGGCACCTTCCAGCGCCCCGCCGCCTCCTGCTCGAGCATCTGCCGGGCAGCCGCGCCGATGCGGCGCAAGGCCTGGAAGTGGTGGCGCATGCTGCGCGAACCGTCGGTGTTCTGGTTACCGAAGCGCGCCTCGTCGCCCGGTGCCTGCAGCACCCTGACCCGGTCGAGTTCGGCCTCCAGCTCGTCGGCCACGACCATGGCCCAACTGGTACGCACGCCCTGCCCCATCTCGGCGCGATGGCACAGCAGGCTCACCGTGCCGTCGTCGGCGATGGCGAGGAAGATGCGCGGATCGTCCTTCAGCCCGCCGCTCATGGCCTCGGCGCCGTACTTCGTTTCCTGCGCACGCGCGGGCCGGATGCCGGTGGCCAGCACGAAGCTGCCGGCGGCGAGGCCGCGCAGGAAGCCGCGGCGGCTGAGGCTCAGGTTGGCGATCTCATTCATGAGGCCGGTATTCACGATGGGGGCGTTCATTTCGCGCCTCCTTTGGCCGCCTGCCTGATCGCAGCACGGATGCGCGGGTAGGTGCCGCAGCGACAGAGGTTGCCGCTCATCGCCGCGTCGATCTCGGTGTCGCTCGGGTCGGGCGTCTTCGCCAGCAGGGCCGCCGCCTGCATGATCTGCCCGGTCTGACAGTAGCCGCACTGCGCCACGTTGAGTTGGCGCCAGGCTTCCTGCACCGGATGCATGCCATCGGCCGACAGGCCTTCGATGGTGGTGATCGCGCGCCCTTCCAGTTCGCCCACCGCCAGCAGGCAGGCGCGCGCCGGCCGGCCGTCGACCAGCACCGTGCACGTGCCGCACAGGCCCAGGCCGCAGCCGTACTTGGTGCCGGTCAGCCCGGCGAGGTCGCGCAGATACCAGAGCAGGGGCATCTCGGGGTCCCCATCCGCCTGATGGCTGCTGCCATTGACGATGAATTTGGTCATGACGCCTCCTTTGTGTGGTTCCCTTCGATGAGCCCGCCCGCGTCCCGCCGACGACGCCAGCGTGCAAGAGTGCGCCCGGCGGGCCGCATGGCGCCATCGGGTAAACACCTGTGTCGGACCGGCGGCTAATGTCCTCATCGACACCGTGCCGCGCTCCTCCCGCGCGATGCCGGCGCGACGAACTGCTGCACGCCACTATTGACGTGCACGTCAACCCGGGGTGGAATGAAGCCTTCGGTCGCCCCTTTCCACCCCGACCCAGTCCGGACGCCCCTGCCAATGACGAACGCCGCCAGTCCCCAGATTCAGGATCACCGTATCGACACGCCGGATGGCGTTCTGTTCTGCCGGGTGTGGCCGCCGGCCGTTTCCGGCGCGCGCGCGCCGATCGTGCTGCTGCACGACTCGCTGGGCAGCGTCGAGCTGTGGCGCGGCTTTCCGGAGGCCTTGTGCGCGGCGACCGGCCGCCAGGTCGTCGCCTACGACCGCCTCGGCTTCGGCAGGTCCGACGCACATCCGGCGACGCTGGCGCTGGATTTCATCGCCCGCGAGGCCGAGGACGGCTTCGACGCGGTGCTGCGCCACCTCGGCATCGAACGCTTCATACTCTTCGGCCACAGCGTCGGCGGCGGCATGGCGGTGAACTGCGCCGCGCACCACGCCGAGACCTGCGTCGGGCTGATCACCGAGTCGGCGCAGAGCTTTCTCGAGGACCGGACCGTGAAGGGGCTGGAGGAGGCGCGCGAGTTCTTCAAGGATCCCGCCCAGGTCGCGCGCCTGGAGCGCTACCACGGCGACAAGGCGCGCTGGGTGCTGGATGCCTGGATCGAGTCCTGGCTGCACCCGGAATTCGAGAACTGGTCGCTGCGCGAAGTGCTGCCGCAGCTGCGCTGCCCCGCCCTGGCCATCCACGGTGTCGAGGACGAATACGGCACCACCCGCCATCCGGAACTGATCGCCGAGCTGAGCGGCGGCCCGACCCGCCTTGCCTTGATGCCGGACACCCGCCACGTGCCGCACCGGGAGAAAGAAGCGGAGGTGATCGCGATGGTTGCGGACTTCGTGCGCGAACTGCCCTGAGGGCTGGCCCCGTCAGCGGCCGCGGTCGGCGCAGCGGGCCTGGGGCTTGCCCTCGCCCGGCCCGTCCAGGGCCAGGGCGGCGAGCGCCTCGTCGTACCAGGCGATCCAGCCCGCCTCGTACTGGATGCCCGCCTTCAGGATCAGGTGATGGATGCGGCGCTGGCGCGAGCCTTCGGCCCCGGGCGGAAAATCGCGCGCCTCGATGGCGTGATAGGCACGCAGCTTGTCGGCGTGCAGCGCGCGGCGACGCTCGAGCTCCGGGCCCAGACCGAGCGGGCCGATGACGGCGTCGGCGCGCAGGCGGACGAGGAACTCGTCGCACAGCTCGGTCAGCGGCGCGGATTCGCCCGCCCAGCGCATCAGTTCCGCCTCGCCCGCCGGCAGCACGCTGTAGCTGCGCTTGCGGCCACGACCGGCGTCGGGGTCGGGCTCGGAGCGGATCCAGCCCGCCTTTTCCATGCGCCCGAGCTCGCGGTAGATCTGCTGGTGGGTCGCCCGCCAGAAGTGGCCGATGGACTTGTCGAAGCGCCGCGCCAGCTGGTAGCCGGACGAGGGTTGTTCGAGCAGCGAAGTGAGCAGTGCATGGGCTAGCGACATGACCCAAGTCTATCCGCGCACTGTGGCACCATGCAACGCGTTGCATAGTTCGCCACGATCTTCTACAGTGCTGCAACTGGTTGCATAGTCGGACGCCGACACCCGGTCGGTCCGTGCGTCTCTCCCTCCCCTCTCGCGCACGGGCCGGCCCCCCGCTCCGGCGGCCACGCCGGGGATACCCCCACCGTCGTCCGGCCATGCGACCAGCCCCACCACGAATCACCCAGAACGACCGCGAGCGAGACGATGGCCACCTATCCGCACCTGTTCCGTCCCCTGGACCTCGGCTTCACCACCCTGCCCAACCGCTTCCTGATGGGCTCGATGCACGTCGGCCTGGAAGAGGTCGAGGGCGGCTTCGAGCGCATGGCGGCCTTCTATGCCGAGCGCGTGCGCGGCGGCGTGGGCCTGATCGTCACCGGCGGCATCGCCCCCAACCCGGAAGGCCGGCCGTGGAGCGGCGGCGCCACGCTGACCACCGCCGAGGAAGCCGCCCGCCACCGCGTGATCACCGAGGCGGTACACCGCGAAGGCGGCAGGATCGCGATGCAGATCCTGCACTTCGGCCGCTACGCCTACCACCCCGAGCTGGTCGCACCCAGCCCGATCCAGGCCCCGATCTCGCCCTTCGTGCCGCGCGAACTGTCCGCGGCCGACGTCGAGCGCACGATCGAGGACTTCGTACGCTGCGCGGAGCTCGCCCGCGAAGGCGGCTACGACGGCGTCGAGATCATGGGTTCCGAGGGCTACCTGATCAACGAGTTCATCGTCGCCCACACCAACAGGCGCAGCGACGAATGGGGCGGCAGTTACGAGAACCGCATCCGCTTCGCCACCGAGATCGTGCGCCGCACCCGCGAACGCCTCGGGCGCGAGTTCATCATCGTCTTCCGCCTGTCCCTGCTCGACCTGGTCGAGGACGGCTCGAGCTTCGAGGAGGTCGTGCAGCTCGCGCAGGCGATCGAGGCCGCCGGCGCCACGCTGATCAACAGCGGCATCGGCTGGCACGAGGCGCGCATCCCCACCATCGCCACCTGCGTGCCGCGTGCCGGCTTCGCCTGGGTGACGAGGAAGCTCAGGGACCACATCCGCATCCCGCTGATCGCCACCAACCGCATCAACACGCCCGAGGTCGCCGAGGCCATCCTCGCCGAGGGCAAGGCCGACATGGTGTCGATGGCAAGGCCCTTCCTCGCCGACGCCGAGTTCGTGCGCAAGGCCGCCGAGGGCCGCGGCGCCGACATCAACACCTGCATCGCCTGCAACCAGGCCTGCCTGGACCACACCTTCAACGGCAAGATCACCTCCTGCCTGGTGAACCCGCGCGCCTGCCACGAGACCGAACTGGTCATCGAGCCGACCACGGCCCCACGCAACATCGCGGTGGTCGGCGCCGGTCCGGCGGGCCTGGCCTTCGCCACCACCGCAGCCGAGCGCGGCCACAAGGTCACGCTGTTCGAGGCCGGCGAGCGCATCGGCGGCCAGTTCAACATCGCGATGCAGATCCCGGGCAAGGAGGAGTTCGCCGAGACCCTGCGCTACTTCGCCCGTCGCATCGAGCAGACCGGCGTCGTGCTCAAGCTCAATACCCGCGTCGCGGCCGCGGAGCTCGCCGGCCAGTTCGACGATGTCGTCCTCGCCACCGGCATCGTGCCGCGCGTACCCGACATCGAGGGCGTGGACCATCCCAAGGTGCTCGGCTACCTGGACGTGTTGAGGGACAGGAAGCCGGTCGGCCGCCGCGTCGCCATCCTCGGCGCGGGCGGCATCGGCTTCGACGTCGCGGAATACCTCAGCCACGAGGGCGTCAGCCCCAGCCTGGCGCCGGAAAAGTTCTACGCGGAGTGGGGCATCGACGCGAAATACGCCCGCCGCGGCGGCCTCATGCAGCCGCATCTGGAAACCCCGCCCCGCGAGATCGTGCTGCTGCAGCGCAAGGCCAGCAAGGTCGGCGAAGGCCTGGGCAAGACCACCGGCTGGATCCATCGCACCGCGCTGAAGAACCGCGGCGTGAAGATGATTCCCGGCGTCACCTACCGCCGCATTGACGACGCCGGCCTGCATGTGACGATCGCCGGCAAGGACGAGGTGCTGGTGGTCGACAACGTGATCCTGTGCACCGGCCAGGAGCCGCGGCGCGAGCTGCAGGCCGCGCTGCTCGAGGCCGGCATGCGGGTGCACCTGATCGGCGGCGCAGACGTGGCTGCCGAGCTCGACGCCAAGCGCGCAATCAAGCAGGGCATCGAGCTCGCCGCAAGCATCGAGAAGGCCGCCCCCGTCTCGGCCACCGCGCCGGCCCTGGTGTCCGGCCAACTCCCCGCGTCACCCGGCGTCGCCGGGATCCCGCTGCCGCAGTTCGACACCCTGCGCATCGGCCTCGACGGCCAGGTCGCCGTCGTGACGCTGAACCGCCCCGACAAGGCCAACGCGCTGAACATGCAGATGTGGCAGGACCTCCGCGCCGCGATGCAGTGGGTCGATCGCACGCCCGCCGTGCGCGTGGCGGTGGTGCACGGCGCCGGCGCCAACTTCTGCGCCGGCATCGACCTGCAGATGATGATGAGCATCCTGCCCACGGTGAAGGACGCCTGCGAGGCGCGCACGCGCGAGAACCTGCGCAACCTGATCCTCGACCTGCAGGACACGCTGAGCAGCCTGGAGCGCTGCCGCAAGCCGGTGCTCGCCGCCATCCACGGCGCCTGCGTGGGCGGCGGAGTGGACCTGGTGGCCTGCGCCGACATGCGCTACTGCGCGGCGGACGCGTATTTCTCGGTCAAGGAGATCGACCTCGGCATGGTCGCCGACGTCGGCAGCCTGCAGCGCCTGCCGCGCCTGATCGGCGAGGGCATGGTGCGCGAGCTTGCCTACACCGGTCGCAAGCTCGGCAGCGCGGAGGCTGCGCGCATCGGCCTGGTCAATCGCGTGTTCGACACACCCGAGGCCTTGATGGAAGGCGTGATGACCGTTGCCCGGCTCATCGCCGCCAAGTCGCCGCTGGCGATCCGCGGCACCAAGGACACGCTCAACTACGCCCGCGACCACAGCGTGGCCGACGGCCTCGACCGCGTCGCGACCTGGAACGCGGCGATGCTGATGTCCGAGGACCTGCAGGCGGCCATCCGCGCGGGGATGACCAAGCAGCCGGCGAAGTTCCGCGACTGAGGCGCGCATCCCCTCAATGAAGCGCGGCCAGGTCGCCCCCGGCCGCGCCGCTTTCCATTGCCCTGGCGCGCGGATGCCCGAAGCGGGGGATCAGCTCTTCTTCACGAACTCCGACTTCAGCTTCATCGCGCCGATGCCGTCGATCTTGCAGTCGATGTCGTGGTCGCCCTCGACCAGGCGGATGTTCTTGACCTTGGTGCCGACCTTCACCACCAGCGACGAGCCCTTGACCTTGAGGTCCTTGATCACGGTGACGCTGTCGCCGTCCTGCAGCACGTTGCCGTTGGCGTCCTTCCACACCTTCTGCGCCTCGACCGCCTCGGTGGCGGCGTGCTTCGACCATTCGTGCGCGCATTCCGGACAGACGTAGTTGTCGCCGTCCTCGTAGGTGTATTCGGAGTTGCACGCGGGGCACCTGGGCAGGCTGCTCATCCTGTTTC
Organism: Rhodocyclaceae bacterium; assembly: GCA_029982755.1. Lineage (GTDB taxonomy): Bacteria > Pseudomonadota > Gammaproteobacteria > Burkholderiales > Rhodocyclaceae > Thauera. Next base: position 30,571 of record JARRBR010000009.1, on the reverse strand, counting down.
CTTGTCGTCTTCTTTGCGGGCGGGGCCGCAGCGCGCGGCCAGCGTGGCCGCAATCAATCTATCGTGACCTTCATCGCCGGCGGACGCAGGCCGCGGCGCTTGCGCTCGGCCGCGATCAGCTCGACGATGTCGGTGTTCTTGTTCTGCAGCGCGAACGCATCGGCGGAGAGGCCGGTGTCGCTAAGCGCATTGAGATTGGTCTGCGGCAGCGCCAGCAGGCGGCGGACGACGCCGATGTGGCCGTTGCGCGCGGCCAGCATCAGCGCGGTCGCCTTGTTGGGCGCGGGCGCATTGACGTCGGCGCCGGCGGCCAGCAGCCGGTCGAGGATCGCCTCGCGGCCCTCGAACGCGGCGTAGTGCACCGGGGCCCAGCCCTCGTGGTTCACCTGCGCGCCGGCCTCGATCAGCCGCTGCGCGACCGCATCGTGACCGCGCAGCACGGCGAGCATCAGCGCGGTGTCGCCGGCGAGGTTGCGGTAGTCGAGCTTGGGGCGGTACTTCAGCAGCGCCGCGACCGTATCGAGCTGGCCCTCGCGCGCGGCGAGGATCAGCAGCGAGTTGCCCTGAGCATCGACCGTGTTCGGGTCGATGCCGCGGTCGAGCAGGCCGGTGAGCTGGGACGTGTCACCCAGGCTGGCGGCGCCGAGCGCATCCTCGTAGCTGCCGGCGATGGTCGCGCACGAGAACAGGGTGCTGGCCGCGAGCACGGTGGCGGCCAGGAGCTTGCGCGACAGCACGGCCGACGGGCGGCGCAGCGGGGCGGTTTCAGACGGGTCTTTGTACATGGCGGAACAGGCGGAAGAAGTTGTCGGTGGTGGCCTGCTCGATGGCGGCCAGCGGTAGCTCGCGCAGGCGGGCGATTTCCTCGGCCACGTGCACGACCCAGCCGGGTTCGTTGGTCCTGCCGCGGTGCGGCACCGGGGCGAGATAGGGTGAATCGGTCTCGATCAGCAGGCGGTCGAGCGGCACGCGCCTGGCGACTTCCTTCAGGTCCTTCGCGTTGCGGAAGGTGACGATGCCTGAGAAGGAGATGTAGAAGCCCTGCTCCAGCGCCGCCTCGGCCACTTCCCAGCTCTCGGTGAAGCAGTGCATGACGCCGCCCGCCTCGCCGGCGTTTTCCTCGCGCATCAGGCGCAGGGTGTCGTCCGCGGCGCTGCGGGTGTGGATGACCAGTGGCTTGCCGGTCTCGCGCGCGGCGCGGATGTGGGTGCGGAAACGCGTGCGCTGCCACTCCGGAGCGTCCTTCTGCCAGTAGTAGTCCAGCCCGGTCTCGCCGATCGCGACCACCTTGGGATGGTCGGCGAGCGCGACCAGACGCGCCACGTCGGGCTCCTCGACGCCGTCGTTGTCGGGATGCACGCCGACCGTCGCCCACAGGTGGGCGTGGCGCTCGGCCAGGCCGAGCACGCGCGGGAAATCCTCCAGCTTCACGCCGATGCACAGCGCGGTGCCGACGTCATTGGCGGCCATGGTGGCGAGGATCTCGTCCTCGCGTGCGGCGAGGTCGGGGAAATCGAGGTGGCAGTGCGAATCGACGAACATCGGGGTCCTGCGGGTCGGGGCGAGTTATGGTGGGTTGAGGAATCAGAGCGTATGCGTGGGCCGGTTCGATCCCAGGTGCCCGGCCAGCACCTGCTCGATGCGGCTGCGCAGCACCTTGCTCGATTCGTCGGCTGAAAAATGCACGCCGATGCCCTGCGTCTTGCCGCCCGTGGCGCCATGCGGGGTGATCCACGCCACCGTGCCGGCGACCGGATGGCGGGTCGGGTCGTCCATCAGCTGCAGCAGCATGAAGACCTCATCGCCGATCTTGTAGGCCTTCGGCGTCGGCACGAAGATGCCGCCGTTGGTCAGGAAGGCCATGTACGACGCATAGAGCGCCGACTTGGAGTTGATGTTGAGCGACAGCACGCTCGGGCGGGCGACGGCGGGGCGGGCGGCTTCGGTCATCCTCTGGCTCCGGCAATGGCGCGGGCGTAGCGCATCAGCATGTCTTCGAGCACCAGCCGCAGGCTGAGCGGATGGCGTGACACCTTGTGGATCTGGAGGAGCTCATTGTAGCAGCCGCTCGCCGCCGCCACCGTCATGCGGCTGGCAAGCGCCGACAGCACGCCCTCCTGCGCCGGGAAGAAGCGCACCCGGCCGCCGAGACGCAGCGCGGCGAGATCGCCCACCCAGCGCAGCATCCAGTCGGAGAGCTCGGGCAGGCCGAAGCCGGCCGCCGCGGCCTCCTTCGACTTCAGCCAGGCCTCCCACTGCCCGGCCACGCGCAGCACGTCGGCCGCCTGCAATCCGCCGATGTCGCGCACGAACCGCGCCAGCAGCGCGCCGCCACCGGCCTGTGCCAGACGCTCGGCCGCCAGCGGCATGCCGCCGCCGAGCGCGAGCAGCGCCTGCGTGTCGCGATCGGCCTGCGCCTTCCAGTGCGCGAGCTCGGCCTCGGCGGGACGCACGAAATGCCACTGCTGGCAGCGGCTGCGGATGGTGGGCAGCAGCCGGCGCGGCGCCGAGGACACGAGCAGGAACACGCAGCCGGCGGGCGGCTCCTCCAGGAGCTTGAGCAGGGCGTTGGCGGTAAACACGTTCATCGCCTCGGCCGGGTCGAGCACGACCACCCGGCGCGCGCCATGGTGGCCGGTGATGCTGAGCGCGGCCTGCAGGTCGCGGATCTGCTCGATGACGATCTGCTCGGAGGCGGCCTTGGCGGGAGTCTCGCGTGCGGGCGCCTCGCCCTCGCCCGCCCCTTCGGCTGCGGCGGCGAGCTCGGCGGCCGGCACCACGCGGATCAGGTCGGGATGGTTGCCGGTCAGCCGCCACTGGCAGGGTTCGCAGTGGTCGCAGGCGTGGCCGTCGGCGCGCGGTGAGTCGCACAGTAGGCGGGCGGCGAGCGCCTCGGCCAGCTCGCGCTTGCCCAGGCCGGCCGGGCCCACGAAGAGCAGCGCGTGCGGTAGGCGCTCGCCGAGCTCGACGAGACGCTGCCAGGTCGGCTGCAGCCAGGCGTGGATCATGAGAAGAAGCGCTCGCGCAGGATGCGCTCGATCTCGGCGCGGATGATCTCCGGCGGGCGGTCGGCGTCGATCACGCGCATGCGCTCGGGGGCGCGCGCGGCGCGCTCGAGGTAGGCCGTCCGCACGCGCACGAAGAAGTCGCGCTGCTCGCGCTCGAAGCGGTCGGGATCGGCACCGGTCGAGGCCACGCGCGCCGCGGCCACCGCCGGGTCGAGGTCGAACACCAGTGTAAGGTCGGGCTGCAGGCCGGGATGGACCCAGGCCTCCAGCGCGTCGAACTTGTCGCGGTCCAGCCCGCGCCCGCCGACCTGGTAGGCGAAGGTGGCGTCGGAGAAGCGGTCGCACACCACCCAGCGCCCGGCCTCCAGCGCCGGCTCGATGCGCACGGCGAGGTGCTCGCGGCGGGCGGCGAACATCAGCATGGCCTCGGTCTCGAGGTGCATCGGCTCGTGCAGCAGCAGATCGCGCAAGCGCTCGCCGAGCGCGGTGCCGCCGGGTTCCCGGGTCTGGTCCACGTCGATGCCGGCGGCCTGCAGCAGGGCGACGGTGGCGGCAATCTGGCTGCTCTTGCCGGCGCCGTCGATGCCCTCGAAGGTGATGAAGCGGCCGCGCGCGGGGGCGAGCGCCGGACGCGGCTCAGGATTGCCCGCGGATGCAGGGATGGTCGGATCGGTCTGGCTCATGGGAAGGTCGGACAGCGGGCGGACGGGCGGCATCTTGCTCACTGGCCGCCTCCGTTGCGGATGAACTTGTTCACCGCGCGGTTGTGGTCGGCGAGATTCCGGGAGAACTCGCTGCTGCCGTCACCGCGGGCGACGAAATAGAGGAACTCGCTCTTTTCCGGCTGCACCGCGGCGCGCAGCGCGGCCTCGCCCGGTATCGCGATCGGGGTCGGCGGCAGCCCGGCACGGGTGTAGGTGTTCCACGGGTGATCGGTGTCGAGATGGATGCGGCGCAGGCGGCCGTCGAATTCCGGCCCCAGGCCGTAGATGACCGACGGGTCGGTCTGCAGGCGCATGCCGATGCGCAGCCGGTTGGCGAACACGGAGGCCACCAGGCCGCGGTCTTCCGGGCGGCCGGTTTCCTTCTCGATGATCGACGCCAGGATCAGCGCCTCGTAGGGCGAGGCGAGCGGCGTCTCCGGGTCGCGCTCGGCCCAGGCCCGCTCCAGGCGCGCGTGCATCGCGCCGTAGGCGCGCTTGAGCACGCCGAGCGCACCCGAGCGCTTGTCGAACAGATAGGTGTCGGGGAAGAACAAGCCCTCGGGATGCTTCTCGCCGGCGCCGATGCGGGCGAGGATCTCGCCGTCGCTGAGGCCGGCGGTGTCGGGTTCGAGGTCGGGATGCGACTCCAGCGCCTGGCGCACCTGGCGGAAGGTCCAGCCCTCGGGCAGCAGCAGTGCCCCTTGCGAGACGTCGCCGTCCGAGAGCTTCAGGATCAGCTGCCAGGGGGTGATGCCGGCATGCACCTCGTAGCTGCCGGCCTGGATGCGATGGGCGCGGCCGCTGATGCGGGCGAACAGGGTGAGCACGCGCGCATCCACCGGCACGCCGGCTCGCTCGATCAGGCCCGCGGCCTGGCGCATGCCGACGCCGCGCGGGACCGTGAAGTCGACCGCCTCGGCCCGCAGCGCGAGCGGGCGATGCGCGTACCACCACCCCGCGCCGGCGACGAGCGCCGCGGCAAGGATCAGGAACAGCACGAGACGGAGGACAAGACGCTTCATCGGCGCTCGCAATCGACGGAAAAGCCCTGCCCGCGCCATGGGCGACCGGGCTGCGGAGGGCGCTTATAATACTTCATCGCACCAACCCCCGAGCCCGAACCCCGATCATGACAGCCTGGACCGAACACCTCGCCCGCCTGGGTGCCACCCTTGGCGAAGCCTCCCTGCATTTCAGCGACGCGGCCAGCGAGGCCCGTGCCGCGACCGAGTCGACCATCGCCGTGCCGCTGCTGCACCTCGGCACGATCCGCTCGGTGGGTCCGGATTCGGCCGTCTTCCTGCACAACCTCGTGTCCAACGAAGTCAAGAAGCTCGAAGCCGACGCCGCGGCGTGGAACAGCTTCAACTCGCCCAAGGGCCGCATGATCGCCAGCTTCCTGATGTGGCCCGAGGCCGAAGGCCATGCGCTGGTGCTGTCGGCCGACATCCTGCCGGCCTTCCTGAAGAAGTTCTCGATGTACGTCCTGCGCAGCAAGGTCAAGCTGTCGAACGCCAGCGCCGACGTCGCCCTGATCGGCATCGCCGGGCCGAACGCCGCCGCTGCGGTGCAGGCCGCCGGTGCCGAGCTGCCGGCCGCCGACATGAAGCAGACCCTCGCCGCCTCCGGCCTGCGCTGCATCCGCCTCGGCGCGACGCGCTACGTGCTCGCCGTGCCGGCCGAGGCCGCGCCGTCCGCCTACGACGCCCTGCTCGCCGCCGGCGCCCAGCGCGCCGGCACCGCCGCCTGGCAGCTGACGATGATCCGCGCCGGCCTGCCGCTGATCACCGCGCCGACGCAGGAAGAGTTCGTTGCCCAGATGCTCAACTACGAGCTGATCGGCGGGGTCAATTTCCACAAGGGCTGCTATCCCGGTCAGGAGATCGTGGCCCGCACCCAGTACCTCGGCAAGCTCAAGAAGCGCACCTACCGCGTCGCGCTGCCGGCCGGGGTGGCCGCCGCCGCGGGCATGGACCTGTACGCGCCGGACTTCGGCGAGCAGTCGGCCGGCAAGCTGGTCAACGTCGCCCCCACCGCAGACGGTGGCGCCGAGGCGCTGGCGGTGCTCCAGTCGAGCAGCGCCGAAGCCGGCGACATCCGCCTCGGTGCGCCCGACGGCCCGCGCCTCAGCGTGCTCGCCCTGCCCTACGCGCTGAGCTGAACGCCGGAGCGCTGCCGCCATGTGCCTGGTCGTGTTCGCGTGGCGGATGCATCCGCGCTACCCGCTGGTGCTTGCCGCCAACCGCGACGAGTTCCTGAACCGGCCGGCGGCGCCCGCGCACTGGTGGACCGATGCCCCGGAGCTGCTCGCCGGCCGCGACCTCGAGGCCGGCGGCACCTGGATGGGCTTCAGCCGCAAGGGGCGCTTCGCCGCGCTGACCAACTACCGCGACCCCAGCCGCCACGTCGCCGGCGCGCCCTCGCGCGGCGCCCTGGTGCGCGGCGCGCTGGAAGATCAGCACGATGCCGCCGCCTGCCTGCACGCGCTGGCGGCGCAGGCCGATGCCTACGCCGCATTCAACCTGCTGGTCGGCGACGGCGAACGGCTCGGCGTGCTGGAGAGCACGACCGGCACCGTGCGCCTGCTGCAGCCGGGCGTGTATGGCCTGTCCAACCACCTGCTCGACACGCCCTGGCCCAAGCTGGTCAAGGCGCGCACCGGCCTGCAGCACCAGCTTGCCGCCAGCGCGGAAACGCCCGAGGCGGAACGCGCAACCGGCGAGGACAGGCTGATCGAGTCGCTGCTGCAGCTGATGCGCGACCCCACGCCCGCCGCCGACCCGCATCTGCCGGAGACCGGCGTGAGCCTGGAATGGGAACGCTGGCTGTCGCCCGCCTTCATCCGCGCCCCCGGCTACGGCACGCGCTGCAGCACCGTGGCACTGCACGACGAGAGCGCGGGAACGCGCTTCGTGGAATGGACCTGGGACGCGCACGGCGAGCTGCGCAGCCGGGTGGAGCACCGCTTCAAGCCGGTCTAGAGTGCGCGCCGCATGGCACGGTGCGCGATCCCCGCCTCCATGAACACTTCGCCGTGCTCGACGAAGCCGTGGCGGCGATAGAAATCGAGCGCATGCACCTGCGCATTCAGCGCCACCCCGGACAGCCCGCGGCGAACCGCTTCCGCGACCAGCGCCTGCAGCACCGCGCCGCCCGCGCCCTTGCCGCGCATCGGCGCGAGCACGGCCATGCGGCCGATGTGGCCGTCGGGCAGCAGGCGGCCGGTGGCCACCACCGCACCGCGCCCATCGCGGGCGATCGCGTGCCGGCTCAGGGCATCGAAGTCGTCGCGCTCGATCTCCTCCGGCACGCCCTGCTCGTGCACGAACACCGTCATGCGCACCGGCATCACCAGCGCCGCGGCCGTCTCCCAGTCGGCGATCTCGACCTGCACGCCAGCCCGGCAGACGGGCTGCGCCGGATCCACCACGCCCTTCCGCACCGGACTCATTCGACGATCTCCACCGCAGTGCCGACGGGCAGCAGGTCGAACAGCTCGATGATGTCGCAATTGCGCATGCGCACGCAGCCGTGCGAACGCGGCGCGCCCATTGGCTGGTCGTCGCCGGTGCCGTGGATGTAGATGTAGCGCCGCATCGAATCGACCCTGCCGCCGCGATTGCGCCCGGGCTCCTCGCCACACAGCCACAGGATGCGGGTCAGCACCCAGTCCCGGCCGGGATGGGCAGCGGCGAACTCCGGGCTCCAGACTTCGCCGGTCGCCCGCCGGCCGCGGAACACCGCACCACAGGGCGCACCGGCGCCGATTCGGGCACGGATGCGGTGGCGTCCGCGCGGCGTGCGGTAGCTGCCGCTCTCCTCGCCCGCGCCATTGGCCGCGGTCGATACCGGGTAGCGGCGGATGCAGGCGCCGTCCTCGCCGAACAGCGACAGCAGCTGCGCGCCGATGTCCACACGCACCCGCATTCAGGCCACCAGGGTCCTGCCGCGGCGCGCGGCGAAGAAGTTCGACAGCATGCTGCCGCACTCCGCGGCGAGCAGCCCGCCCTCGATCCGGGCGTGGTGGTTGAGCCGCGTCTCGGCGAACAGGTCGAGCACACTGCCTGCCACGCCGGTCTTGGGGTCGCGGGCGCCGAAGACGACGCGGGCGACGCGCGCGTGCATGATCGCGCCGGTGCACATCACGCACGGCTCCAGGGTCACGTACAGCTCGCAGCCGGGCAGGCGGTAATTGCCCAGCCGCGCCGCGGCGTCGCGCAGGGCCATGATCTCGGCGTGGGCGGTGGGGTCGTGGCGGCCGATCGGCTGGTTGAAGCCGCGCCCGACGATCTCGCCGTCGAGCACCACCACCGCGCCCACCGGCACCTCGTCGCAGGCCCCGGCCTGGCGCGCCTGCTCGAGCGCGGCGCGCATGTATTCTTCGTCGTTCATTGCATCAATCGTGTGCACGGGCCGCCAATTCTAGCCCGAACGGGCGCCCCGCATTCCCTGCTCGCCGCCGCCGGCTTGGGCTAGAATCCGCGCGACCTGCCCCCGGCCCGGGGGCGTTCCCGTTTACGGACTTGCGCATGAACGTCGATCCCACCCTCATCCGCCCCTACGCGCCGCTGGTGCGCCGCATCGAAGCCGAAGCCACCGTGATCGGCGACCAGATCCTGAAGATCGACCACTTCCTGAATCACCGCATCGAGCCCAGCTTCATCACCGAGATGGGCCAGGAACTCGCCCGCCGCCTGGCGCACTTCGAACCCACGGTGGTGCTCACCGCCGAGGCCAGCGGCATCGCTCCCGGCCTGGTGGTGGCGCAGGCGCTGAACGTGCCACTGGTGTATGCGAAGAAGTACGCACCGCAGGTGGAATCGCCGGCGATCTCGCGTGTGATCCCCTCGCCCACCAAAGGCGGCGAGACCAAGCTGGTGCTGTCGCAGCGCTACGTCGTCCCGACCGACCGGGTGGTGATCGTCGACGACTTCCTGTCCAACGGCCGCACCGCGGTCGCGCTGGTGGAGATGGCGCGCGAGGCGGGGGCGACCGTGCTGTGTGCGAGCTTCATCGTCGAGAAGCGCTTCAAGAAGGGCCACGCGACGATCGAGGCGCTCGGCGTGCCGGTGTGCACCCTGGCCCAGGTCGAGGCGCTCGAGAACGGCCGCGCCGTGCTCACCCAGCCCTGAGGTCGCGCCGCGCCCCGTTCAGTCGCGCCCGTCGCGCAGATGCCGGCGTAGCGCGGCGGCGCACATCTCCACCGCCTGGCGCGCCTCCGGGAACACCTTGCCGAGCGTGAAGAAGCCATGCACCACGCCCGCGAAGGCGTGGTAGCGCGCCTCGCCCCCCTCGGCCGCGACACGGGCGGCGAAGGCCTCGCAGTCATCCACCAGCGGGTCGAACTCGGCGCCGATCACCAGCATCGGCGGCAGGCCCGCGAGCGAGGCGGCGCGCATCGGCGAGGCGCGCCAGTCCTCGGTGTTGCCCGCCGGCAGGTAGCGCTCGAAGAACCACTGCAGGGTCTCGCGATCGAGAAAGAAGCCGTCGGCGTAGCGCTCGCGCGACGGGCGTTCGCTGCGGATCTCGGTGCTCGGATAGACCAGCATCAGGAAACGCGGCCGGATCGCGGCCCCGCGCAGTGCGAGCGCGGTGACGATCGACAGGTTGCCGCCTGCGCTGTCGCCGCCGAGCGCGATCCGCTCGGCATCGATCTCGAGCAGGTCGGCATTGTCCGCCGCCCAATCGAAGGCGAAGCGCGCATCGTCCAGCGCCGCCGGGAACGGGTGCTCGGGCGCGAGCCGGTACTCGACCGACAACACCGCACACCCCGATTCGTTCGCGAGCTCGCGACACACCACGTCGTAGCTGGCGACGTCGCCGACGCACCAGCCGCCACCGTGGAAATAGATCAGCAGCGGCAGGCGCTCGCCGGCATGGCCCGACAGCGGCCGGTAGTAGCGGCCCAGCAGCACCGTGCCATCCGGGCGCGGCATCGGCACCTCGACGGTGGACGCGACCGCCGGTGCTTCCGGGCGGAAGGCGAACTGCAGCTTCTCGAACGAGTGGCGCGCCTGCGCCGCGGACAGGTGATGAAAGCGCGGCGCACCGACACGGTAGGCCATGTCCAGCAGGGAGCGTGCTTCGGGGGTCAGGGGCATGGGCAGCAGGAGGACGGGACGAAGCCCGCGCGATGAACTGAATGGGGCGCAATTCTAGCGTCCCTTGGCCACTCGACGCGCACGCCCGCGCCGCGCGCCGCCTACCGGCAGGAATCGGTCACGCCCGGCTCACCGCGCCCGACGCCCTGCAAGGACGGCAGGATTACACTACGGGAACGCAAGAGGAGAACCGCGATGAGCAAGGCCGAAGACCTTCAGTCCCCCGTCAACGACGCAGCACCGACCTCCGCTGCCGGCCCGAAAAAGTCCCCGCGCAGGAAGCCGGCGAGCCGCCGTGCGCGGGACGGTGACACCGCGCCCGAGCTGAGCACCGACGGCATCGAGCGCTACGAGGTCGAACAGGCCATCGCCGCCGCCGAGACCTCCAAAGTCGTCGCCGTCTCCGACATCCTCAAGACCGAGACCGGGCGCGACCCCAGACGCGCAGCACGTGCCCTCGACGCCATCCTCGCCGGCGCCTCGCCCGACGACATCCATGTACTCCGCCGCGCGCTGATGCGCGCCGACAGCTGCCCCCCGGGCACGGTCGCCAACCCGGACGACGAGCTCGCGCCCGACTGGCGCCAGGGCGGCTACCCCTATCGCAACCTGATGTCGCGCAAGGCCTACGAGAAGCAGAAGTACCGCCTGCAGGTGGAGCTGCTCAAGCTCCAGGCCTGGGTCAAGGAGACCGGCCAGCGCGTGGTGATCCTGTTCGAAGGCCGCGACGCCGCCGGCAAGGGCGGCACCATCAAGCGCTTCATGGAACACCTGAACCCGCGCGGCGCGCGCGTGGTGGCGCTGGAGAAGCCCTCGGACATGGAGCGCGGCCAGTGGTATTTCCAACGATACATCCAGCACCTGCCCACCGCCGGCGAGATCGTGCTGTTCGACCGTTCCTGGTACAACCGCGCCGGCGTCGAGCGCGTAATGGGCTTCTGCACCAACGACGAGTACAACGAGTTCATGCGCCAGGTGCCGGAGTTCGAGCGCAACCTGGTGCGCAGCGGCATCCACCTGATCAAGTTCTGGTTCTCGGTCAGCCGCGAGGAACAGCGCCGCCGCTTCAAGGAGCGGGAATCGCACCCGCTCAAGCAGTGGAAGCTGTCGCCGATCGACCTCGCCTCGCTGGACAAGTGGGACGACTACACCAAGGCCAAGGAGGCGATGTTCTTCTACACCGACACGGCCGATTCGCCCTGGACCGTGGTGAAGTCGGACTGCAAAAAGCGCGCGCGCCTCAATGCCCTGCGCTACGTGCTGCACAAGCTGCCCTACGCCAACAAGGACATCGAGCGCATCGGCCCGCTCGACCCGCTGCTGGTCGGTCGCGCGAACGTGGTGTACGAGCGCGGCGAGAAAGACGCCGTTCCGCTGCTGTAAACGGCTCGAATGGCGCCATGAGGCGTGGTTTTTCGCATCAATTCGCCATTGCCGGTCACAAGACGTAAGCATGCGGCCGCCGGGTGGCGGGGAATTGGCTAGACTGGCGTCATGCCGTCCGATCGGGGCCGGCAGGACATGCAAGGGGAGAAACGAGATGGCCAAGCTTCGTTCGAAAACCATGACCGTCCTGGCGATGGCCCTGGCCGGTTCGCTGCTCGCGACGCCGGTGCTGGCCGAAAAGCCGCCACATGCCGGCGGGGGCAAGCCCGATCGCGTACAGAACGATCGCGGCCCCGGCGCGAAGCCCGAGCAGCGCAAGAACCAGCAGCGCGTCGATCAGCGCGAACGCCGCAACGACGTCGACCGCCGTGACGGGCGCGACGACGACCGTGACCGCGACCGCGACCGCAGCCGCGATCGGGATGGCGACCGTGATCGGACGCATGACCGTGATCGTGACCACGACTACCGCGACGGGTCGCTGCGCGCCGGCGCCTACTTCACCGATCGCCACCGCGAAGTCGTACGCAGCTACTACGACGAGCGCTACCGCAGCGGCAGCTGCCCGCCGGGACTCGCCAAGAAGCGCAACGGCTGCTTGCCCCCGGGCCTGGCGAAGAAATGGCGGATCGGCTATCCGCTGCCGCGCGACCTGGTCTATTACGACGCTCCCGGCGACATCGTGCTGCGCTTCGGCATGCCGCCCGAAGGCCATCGCTACGTCCGCGTCGCCGCCGACATCCTGCTGATCGCGGTCGGCACCGGCATGGTGGTCGATGCGATCGAGGACCTGAGCGGGTTCTGACCCGCCCCTGTCCGGCCCCGAAACGGCGCCCGCGGCCATCCCGCCGGCGCCGTTTCCTTCGCGACGCGAACCACCGCGCCCCTGGCGCAGTCTATCCGGCAGCTTCGTCCGAACCTTCAGCGGAGATGACCGCAATGACTCGCCACGCCCTTCGACACACCGCCCTCTCCGCGGCCCTCGCCGCCCTCGCCCTACACGGCACCGCCGCCCTGGCTCAGGGACCGAGCGAAGCCGCCGCGGCATCGACCATCCACCCGAGCGCCGAGTCCGCCGCCCTGTTCGACCACGCGCTGCGCCGCCTGCATGCCGACGAGGTCGTGCGCCTCGCCCACCGTTTCGCCGGGCAGCCGGTGCTGGTGGTCAATACCGCCAGCCACTGCGGCTTCACCCGCCAGTTCCGCGAACTCGAGGCGATCCACCAGAAATACAAGGACCGCGGCCTGAAGGTCGCCGGCTTCCCGTCCGACGATTTCCGCCAGGAGGCGGACGACGAGGCCAAGACCGCCGAGGTCTGCTTCGAGAACTTCGGCGTCACCTTCGACATGTTCGCGCCCATCCCGGTCACCGGCGACAAGGCGCACCCGCTGTTCCGCGAGATCGCGCGCCAGTCCGCGGCGCCGCAGTGGAACTTCCACAAGTACCTGATCGATCGCAACGGCCGGGTCGTCGCCACCTTCCCCAGCCGGGTGAAGCCCGACGCCCCCGAGGTCCAGGCCGCGATCGAAAAGATCCTTTAAGCCGCTGCCCGCACGGCACGCGACCGGGCGACAATAGGGTCTTCGCAGACCCGCTGCGGCGCGGGCGTGGCCTTGCGCCGCCGGAGCCCGACAGGATTGGAGCTAGGAATGAAGAACTACGATTACATCGCCATCGGCGGCGGCAGCGGTGGCGTGGCCACGGCCCGGCGCGCGGCGGAATACGGTGCCCGTGCGCTGGTGGTGGAGGCGGCGCGCCTGGGCGGCACCTGCGTCAACGTGGGCTGCGTGCCCAAGAAGGTGATGTGGTACGCCTCGAACATCGCGCAGACGATGCGCGACGCGCCGGGCTACGGCTTCAGCGTGGGCAACGTCGGTTTCGACTGGAACACGCTCAAGGCCCGCCGCGACGCCTACATCGCGCGCCTCAACGGCATCTACGGCACCATGCTGGAGAAGGCGGGCGTCGACGTCGTGCGCGGCTTCGCCCGCTTCGTCGATGCGCACACGATCGAGGCGAACGGCGAGCGCTTCAGCGCCCCGCACATCGTCATCGCCACCGGCGGCAGACCGCTGGTGCCGGACATCCCGGGGGCCGAGCTGGGCATCGACTCGGACGGCTTCTTCGCGCTCGAGGAACAGCCGCGCCGTGTCGCGGTGATCGGCGCCGGCTACATCGCGGTCGAGCTCGCGGGCGTGTTCAACGGACTGGGCAGCGAGGTCAGCATGCTGGTGCGCGGGCCCCACCTGCTGCGCCCCTTCGACGCCATGCTGCGCGACGAACTGATGGCCCAGATGCAGGAGGACGGGGTGAAGTTGCACTTCGGCACCCAGGTGCGCAGCGTCGCCCGCCAGGCCGACGGCGCGCTGCGCATCGCGTGCGACGACGGCAGCACGCTGGAAGTGGACGCGCTGGTATGGGCCACCGGCCGCCGCGCCAACACCGACCGGCTGGATCTCGCCGCCGCCGGTCTCGCCGCCGACGACAAAGGCGTGATCGCCACCGACGCCTTCCAGAACACCGCCGTGCCCGGCATCTACGCCATCGGCGACATCACCGGCCGAGCCGAGCTGACACCGGTCGCGATCGCCGCCGGCCGCCGGCTGGCCGCGCGCCTGTTCCTCGACAGGCCCGACAGCAAGCTCGATTACGACAACATCCCGACGGTGATCTTCAGCCATCCGCCGATCGGGACCGTGGGCCTGACCGAGGACGAGGCGCGCCGCCGCCACGCCGAGGTCAAGGTGTACAAGACCCGCTTCACGGGCATGTACCATGCCCTCACCGAGCATCGCCCGAAGACCTCGATGAAGCTGGTGTGCGTCGGTGCGGACGAGCGCATCGTCGGCGCCCATGTGATCGGCGAAGGCGCGGACGAGATGCTGCAGGGTTTCGCGGTGGCGGTGAAGATGGGCGCGCGCAAGGCGGATTTCGACGACACGATCGCGATCCATCCGACCAGCGCCGAAGAATTCGTCACCCTGCGCTGAGAAGGAGCGAGCGATGCCGATGACCTACGAACAGCACCTCGACGAGGTCGCCACACTGCTCTACGAGCGCTACGACCAGAGCGAGGAGGCGGCCATCAAGCTGGTGATGGCCGCCCAGGCGGACGACTTCTTCAGCGGGCACGACGACGATCCGTCGATCTGCACGCTGGAACGCGCGCAGGCAGACGCCCGCGCGGTTTCCCGCAAGTACGGGAAGGCTTAGGAGCAGCAGCCGTGACCGCCACCGCCGCCGCAGCCACCGCCGACGGCGGCAGCCGCGGCCGCGGGCGCACCCACGGCAGCCGGCGCGCCGAGCTGGATGGTGAAGTCGATGACGATGTTGCCCGGCTCGCGCGCAACGTAGTTGATGCCGACCTGGTTGCCGTAGCGCTGCTGGATCTGGTTCAGCAGCGGCAGCGGGTCGTGGTCGTTGACGAAGCGCATCACCTCGCCGTCCTCGAGCGACTCGAGCGCGCCGAAGATCGCGGCATGGCGGAAGCGCTTGGCGACGCCGCGCGCATCGAAGGGGTGAACAGCATTCTCGAACATCGTGGTCTCTTCCATCGGTTGGGCTCCGGTCTCGTTCTGCGGCCGGAATCGCAGCGTATGGAGCTTATTGGCTGTCGCGCCCCGAATCCTTGAGCAAGAACAAAAACGCCCCGCGCGCTGCTAAAGTGCTTCGTATAACCACAGCATGCGCCGGAGAACCTCCATGTCCGCGACCCTCAGCCGCTTCCCCGTCATCCTCGCGTTCATCGCCGCGCTCGGCCTGTCGGGCTGCGGCTACAACGACTTCCAGCGTCTGGACGAGCAGACGAAGTCGGCCTGGGCCGAGGTCCTGAACCAGTACCAGCGCCGCGCCGACCTGATTCCCAACCTGGTGGAGACGGTCAAGGGCGAGGCGAACTTCGAGCAGGAAACGCTGAGCCGGGTGATCGAGGCGCGGTCGCGCGCGACCGCGATCCAGGTCACGCCGGAGATGCTCGACGACCCGCAGGCGATGGAACGCTTCCAGCAGGCCCAGGGCCAGCTCGGCAGCGCGCTGTCGCGCCTGCTCGCGGTATCGGAAAACTACCCCAACCTGAAGGCCAACCAGGGCTTCCAGGACCTGCGCGTGCAGCTCGAAGGCACCGAGAACCGCGTCACCGTCGCGCGCAACCGCTACATCGAGGCGGTGCAGGCGTACAACGTGCTGGCGCGCAGTTTCCCGACCAACCTCACCGCGATGATCTTCAGCTACAAGCCGAAGGCGGGCTTCACCGTCGCCAACGAAGCCGAGATCTCTGCTCCGCCGCGGGTCGACTTCGGCGGCCAGGGCGGACGTTGATGCGCGGATCCGGAACGCCGTGAGCGCTTCCTGCCGCATGGCGTGCACCGCCGCACCCGGGCGCTCATCGCGGCTCTCGCCGCCATGGCTCGGGATCCAGACGCTGCTGATGTGCGTCCTGCTGTTGTCGTCGGCGCTGTTCGCCCCCCTCGTACTCGCCCAGTCCGTGCAGGCCGTGCCGCCGCTCAGCGCGCGGGTCATCGACCGCAGCGCGAGCCTGAGCGCCGCCGAGCGCCAGGCGCTGGAAGACAAGCTCGCCGCGTTCGAAGCCGCCCACGGCAGCCAAGTCGTCATCCTGCTGGTCCCGACCACCCAGCCGGAGGACATCGCCGCCTACGCCTTCCGCGTCGCCGACGCCTGGAAGATCGGCCGCCGCGAGGTCGGCGACGGCATCCTGATCGTGGTCGCCAGGGAAGACCGCAAGGTGCGGATCGAGGTTGCGCGGGCACTGGAGGGCGCGGTCCCCGACCTCGCCGCCTGGCGGATCATCGACGGCGCGATCACGCCCGCCTTCCGCCGCGGCGACTTCGCCGGCGGCCTGAACGCCGGCGTCGATGCGCTGATCGGACTGATCCGGGGCGAGGCCTTGCCTCTGCCAGCGCAGGACCGCAGCGCCGAGCGCAGCACCAGCCTAGAGGATCTCGGCGCCCTGCTCTTCGTCGGCGTGCCGATGCTCGGTGCGGTACTGATCGGGATGTTCGGGCGCAAGCCGGGGTCGCTGCTGACCGGCGGCCTCACCGGCCTCGTCGTCCACGTGCTCACGGCCAGCCTAGTGCTCGCCATCGTCGCCGGCGTGCTGGCGGTGGTGTTCGTGCTCGCCCTCGGCGTCGGCGGTGGTGGCCGTGGCGGGCCACCGCACCGCGGCGGCGGGCCGCTCATCCGCGGCGGGGGCTTCGGCGGTTTCGGCGGCAGCGGGCGCGGTGGCGGCGGTTTCCGCTCGGGCGGGGGCGGCAGCTTCGGCGGCGGCGGCGCATCGGGAGGCTGGTGATGGCGCGCCTGCTGCGTTGCCTGCGCCACCTGTGGCTGGATGCCGATGACGCGCGGCGCGCGCTCGGCGAGGACGCCATCGGCCGCCTCGAAGCCCGCGTCACCGCCAGCGAACGCTCGCACAGCGGCCAGATCTGCCTGTGCGTCGAGGCCAGCCTGCCGCCGAGCTACCTGTGGCGCCACCTGGTCCGTGGCGAGGCGATCGGGGACGTGGTGCGCGACCGCGCGCTCACGCTGTTCGGCAAGCAGCGGGTATGGGACACGGAGCTCAACAACGGCGTACTCGTGTATCTGCTGCTCGCCGAGCACCGCATCGAGATCGTCGCCGACCGCGCCCTCGCCCGCTGCGCCGGAGAGGACCAATGGCGCGCGCTGGTCGAGCGCGTCGCCGCGGCCTGCCGTGCCGGACGCCTCGAGGAAGGACTGGGCGTGGCGGTCGAGGTCGTGGGCACGCTATTGGCCGAGCATTTCCCGCGTACCGGCCAGCACCTGCCTCCGGGCGACGATGCCGGGCTGCCCGACCGTCCTACGATCCGCTGAGCATCCGGCTCGCCGTGCGTCGCCGCTCGGGTCCGGCCTGCCGCATATGTTATTGTGAGAGCGGGATTGCATTCCGACGCATCGATCGTGCCCGATAAGGGCGCGTGCGGTCGTTTGCGTGCGCGGTCCCGAATGTAACCAGACAATCAATGAATGCGAGTGGAGAGGACCTTATGGCCAGCAAGCAAGATCAGTTGAACGAACTTCAGAAGAAGAACCTGGAGGCCGCGATGCGGCTGGCTCAGTTGTCCATCGAGAACTCGCAGCGCATCATGGAAATCCAGGTGAACACCGCCAAGCGGCTGTTCGAGGAAGGCGTCGAGAATGCCAAGGCGCTGTCCGCCGCCAAGGATCCGAAGGGCATCATGGATCTGCGCACGCAATACGCGCAGAGCACGACCGAGCAGATGCTCGCCTGCGCCCGTCAGATCGCGGAGATCACCGCCTCGACGCAGGCCGAGTTCGGCAAGCTCATCGGTGAGCAGCTCAACAGCGGCAGCACCGACGTGTTCGAAGCCATGCAGAAGATGTTCAAGGGCATGCCGATCTCGGACCACAACGCCCTCGGTGCGATGCAGACCGCGATGGACACCACCCGCGCGGCCTTCGAGCAGATGACGCGCGCCTCGACCGAGGCCTTCCAGGCCTTCACCCAGCAGGGCGGTCGCGGCCGTCGCTGAACCCCGCCGGCTCGATGAGAAACGGCGCCGCAAGGCGCCGTTTCTGCGTTTACGGCACCGGCATCGCACCGCGCGGCACTGCGGTCCCCGCCGGCCCCTCTCAGCCCTGCCCGTCCGCCACGCCCTCGTCCCAGCGTGCCGCCGCCGAATCGTCCGTCTCGCGCGCATCCACCCAGCGCGCGCCCTCGGGTGTTTCCTCGCGCTTCCAGAACGGCGCGCGCGTCTTCAGGTAGTCCATGATGAATTCGCAGGCCGCGAACGCATCCCCGCGGTGGCTGCTGGCCACGCCGACGAAGACGATGCGGTCGGTCGGCTCGAGCCGCCCGTAGCGGTGGATCACGCGCACGCCGAACAGCGCCCAGCGCGCCTTCGCCTGGTCGACGATCTCCTCGAGCGCGCGCTCGGTCATGCCCGGATAGTGCTCGAGCGTCATCGCATGCACGCCGCTGCCGTCGTTCACGTCGCGCACCAGGCCGACGAAGCTCGCGATCGCGCCGACATCGCGTCGGCCCGCACCGAGGCGGTCGATCTCGGCGCCGACGTCGAAGTCGGCCTGCTGCACGCTGACCGCGGCGCTTTCCACCCCGGATCTGTCCATGGCTCAGCCTCCGGTGACCGGCGGGAAGAACGCGACCTCGTCGCCGGCCGCGACCGCCGCCTCGGCGCCGACCATGCGCTGGTTGAGGGCGGCACGCACGTTGCGCCCCGCACCGAGGGCCTGCCAGCCCTCGCCGCGTTCCGCCAGGTGGGCGCGCAGCGCACCGACCGTGCCCACCCCCGCCGGCAGTGCGAACTCCTCGGCCGATCGCCCCACCGCCTCGCGCAGGCTCGCAAAGTAAAGAACCTTCACCGTCGTCGTCATCGCTCGTACATCCACAGTCGATTCCCGGAATGCGCAGTCGCGCTCCAGCTCAGTGCATCAGGTCGCCATAGGGAAGGAAGCGCACCGGCTCGCCACGCGCGATCGCGGTGCCGGCCGGGATGTCGACCAGGCCGTTGGCCCACACGGTCGAATTCAGCGCCGCCGAACCCTGGTTGGCGAACAGCTCCACTCCGCCCTGCGCGTTCATGCGCGCGCGCAGGAACTCGCGCCGGCGGTCGGGCTTCGGCCAGTCGAAATCCGCCCGCAGCGTGATGGAGGCCGGCGCCACCTCGCGCACGCCCTGAGTGGCGAGCACGAAGGGGCGCACCATCATCAGGAAGGTCACGAAGCTCGATACCGGGTTGCCCGGGAGGCCGATGAAGGCCGCGCCGTGGACGTGGCCGTAGGCCAGCGGCTTGCCCGGCTTCATCGCGATCTTCCACATGTCGAGGCTGCCCTCGGCCTCGACCGCCGGCTTGACGTGGTCTTCCTCGCCCACCGACACGCCGCCGCTGGTGAGGATCAGGTCGTGGCCGTGCGCGGCGCGGCGCAACACCTCGCGGGTGGCATCGAGGCGGTCGGGCACGATGCCGAAGTCCTCGACCTCGCAGCCCAGGTCGGCGAGCAGGCTGCGCAGCATGAAGCGGTTCGAGTTGTAGATGCCGCCCGGCGGCAACGGCTCGCCCGGCATCACCAGTTCGGAGCCGGTGGAGAACATCGCCACCTTGACCCGGCGCAGCACCGGCAGCTGCGCCAGCCCGACCGAGGCCGCGAGCGCCACCGCCTGCGGCGTGAGGCGTTCGCCGGCGGGCAGGATCAGGTCGCCGACCGCGATGTCCTCGCCCATCCTGCGCACCGCCTCACCGATGCGCGGCACGGTGTTGATGACGACATGCTCGCCGTCGTGCTCGCACAGCTCCTGCATCACCACGGTGTCGGCCCCCGGCGGCAGCGGCGCGCCGGTGAATATGCGCGCGGCGGTGCCGGGCGTGAGTTCGTGGCCGACGCTCCCGGCCGGAATGCGCTGGCTCACCGGCAGACGGGTGCCGGCGGTGGGCACGTCGGCCGCGCGCAGCGCATAGCCGTCCATGCCGGAGTTGTCCATCGGCGGCTGGTTGATGGTGGAGTGCTGCGCCACGGCGAGCACGCGGCCGGCGGCGAACATCGTGTCCACCTGCTCGATCTCGCGCACCGGGCGCACGAAGCCCAGCAGCTTGGCGTAGGCCTCGTCGAAGGAAAGCATGTTGGCGTTCATCGGGTCTTCAGATAATCCAGGATGAAGTCGGCGATCGGCGCCGGCTCGTTCAAGGGCAGGCGCGGCAGCGGGCAGTCGAGATCGGCATCCTCGCCGGCGTCGGTGGCCACCGCGACCACATGCGCGTTTTCCGGCCACAGCGGCGGCTTGCCGTGCGCGGGGCGGTGGATCTCGATCTTGGGCACCGCGGCGGCCTTGTAGCCTTCGATCAGCACCAGGTCGCAGGGTTCGAGCAGGCGCAGCTGATCCTCCAGCGTGGGCTCGGGCTCGCCACGCAGCTCGTGCATCAGCACCCAGCGCTCGTTGGACAGCATCAGCACCTGGGTGGCGCCGGCCTCGCGGTGGCGCCAGGAATCCTTGCCGGGCTTGTCGAGATCGAAGCCGTGGTGGGCATGCTTGATCACCGACACGCGCAGGCCGCGCCGGGTGAACTCGGGGATCAGCCTTTCCACCAGGGTGGTCTTGCCGGAGCCGGACCAGCCGGCGAAACCGAAAACTTTCATCGAAAAGCCGCTTCGGGTTCGGGTTGCGTGACCCGAGAGGATACAACAGAGCGCGCTCAGCCGCCCTGTCGCGGCGGCGGCAGGGATTCGAGGAAGGCCACCGCGTCGGCCTCCACGCGGGTCCGCCGCATCGGCGGCAGGCTGCGCCACACCACCTTGCCGTAGGACTTTTCGATCATGCGCGGGTCGCAGATGCACAGCACGCCGCGGTCGCGCTCGGTGCGGATGAGCCGCCCGGCGCCCTGCTTCATGTTGATCACGGTCTTCGGCAGCTGGTGATGCACGAAGGGACTCAGGCCCTGCTTCTGCATGTGCTCGACACGCGCCGCCAGCACCGGATCGTCGGGCGGGGCAAAGGGAAGCTTGTCGATCACCACCAGCGACAGCGCATCACCCGGCACGTCCACGCCCTCCCAGAAGCTCTGGCTCGCGACCAGCACCGCGTTGCCCAACCGCCGGAAGCGCTCGAGCAGTTCGGTGCGAGAGCCCTCGCCCTGCAGCAGCACCGGCAGCGCGTCGCCGCTCTGCTGCAATCCATCGAGGATCAGCTCGTGGATGCGGCGCATCGCGCGCAGGGAGGTGCATAGCACGAAGGCGCGCCCGCGCGCGGCGCGGATCAGCGGCAGCGCAACCCGGGCGACGCGCTCGGTGTAGTCGGGGGAATTCGGCTCGGGCATGCCGGCGGGCGCGTACAGCAGGGCCTGCTCGGCATAGTCGAAGGGGCTGCCCCACACCGCGGTGAGCGGCGGCGGGTCCATCCACGCCAGCCCCATCTCCCGGCAGTAGTGGCCGAAATCCGCCTTGCCCACCGCGAGCGTGGCCGAGGTGAAGATCCACGCCCGCGGATGGCCCTCGAGCTGGCGTTTGAACACGTCCGACACGTGCAGCGGGGTGGCGTTGAGCGCCAGCGACTGGGTGAACACCTCGACCCAGCGGATCAACTCCTTGTCCTCTGGATTACGCCAGCTCGCCAGGCGCTCGGCCATCTCCTCGGTGCGGCGCAGGCAGTTGCCCAGGCCCTCGGAGCGCTCGGCCTGGGTGCCGAGCACGGCGTGGAAGTCGGCGAGCACCTTCTCGAGCGCCTCGACCATGGCATCGAAATTCTCGCGCTCGGCGGCCTGCGCGGCGGACATCCGCGCGCTCTCGGTGCCGAACACCAGGCGCAGGTCGCGCGCGGCCTTCTCCAGGTTGCGCGTCTGGTCGATCATCGGCACGCAGTCGCGCGCCGCGGCCACGGTCTCGGAGCGCGTGTCGCGCGCCAGCTCCAGCACCTGGGCAGTCGACACGCTGTCGCCGAAGAACAGGCTCGCGGTCTCGGGCAGCTGGTGCGCCTCGTCGAAGATCACCGCGTTGCAGGCCGGCAGCAGCTCGCCCATGCCCTCGTCGCGCAGCATCACGTCGGCGAAGAACAGGTGGTGATTGACCACCACCACGTCGGCGTCCATCGCGTTGCGCCGCGCCTGCATCACGAAGCACTCTTCCTTGTACGGACAGTCCTGGCCGAGGCAGTTGTCGCGCGTGGAGGTGGCGGCGATCCAGGCCGCGGAATCCTCGCGCACGTCGGTGCATTCGGCCTTGTCGCCGCTCTGCGTGACCTGCGCGAAGCGGCCGATCGCGCGCAGGTCGGCGGCGTCCTGCGCGGTCAGGAAGCGGCCGTCGCGCGCGTTGCGCTCGAGGTGGTAGTGGCAGACGTAGTTGGCGCGCCCCTTGAGCAGCGCAATGCTCACCGGCACCTTCAGCGCGGCACGCACCGTGGGCAGATCGCGGTTGAAGAGCTGGTCCTGCAGGGTCTTGGTGCCGGTGGAGATGATGACCTTGCCGCCGGCCAGCAGCGCCGGCACCAGGTAGGCGAAGGTCTTGCCGGTGCCGGTCCCCGCCTCGGCCACCAGCACGCGGTTGTCGCGCAGCGCCGCGGCGATCTGCTGCGCCATCTCGATCTGCTGCGGACGGGCGCGGAAGCCGGGGATCGCGGCGGCGAGCGGGCCGTCGGCGGCGAAGATCGGGGCGGGGTCGGACATCGACACTGGGAAACGATGGAAACGCGAGAGTATAGCGCCCGTCAGGTCACTCCCGCCCGCTTGCGAAAATTCATTTGTCCTGAATGGCGCCATTGCGCGCGCGACATCTTCACACGCCGGTCACGGAAGTGAAATCTGCACTCGGGAGAATCCGACTTCCCCTTCAGTCACCCGATCCGTGGAGCACCCAATGAGTCAGTTCGACCTCGACGACCTGCCCAGCAACCTTTCCGACAACGAGCACTTCCAGCACGTCGTGGACCGCGTGGTGTCGCGCCGCGGCTTCCTGAAGAGCGGCCTCGGCCTCGGTGCCGCCGCGTTCCTCGCTGCCCCGCTCGCTGCCCACGCCGCCCAGCACGCGCACCAGCACATGGCCGCCGGCTACGGCAACAACGGCCCGCGCACCGCGCCGAAGATCGGCTTTGCCCAGGTTGCCGCCTCCAGTGGCGACGCCATCGTCGTCCCCGAGGGCTACAGCGCGCAGATCTTCGCGCCGTGGGGCGATGCGCTGTTTGCCGACTCGCCGATGTGGAAGCCGGACGGCACCAACACCGGCGCGGACCAGGCCCGTCAGATCGGTGACAACCACGACGGCATGCACTTCTTCCCGCTCAACGGCAAGTCGAGCCAGGAAGGCCTGCTGGTGATGAACCACGAGTACTGCAACTACGAGTACCTGTTCGGCGCCGAGTTCATGACGCCGTGGACGGCCGACAAGGTCCTGAAGGCGCAGAACGCCCACGGCGCCTCGGTCATCCACGTCCGCAAGCAGGGCAACAAGTGGGAGATCGTCCTCAACTCCAAGTACAACCGCCGCATCACCGGCAACACGCCGATGCAGATCAGCGGCCCGGCCGCCGGCCACGCGCTGATGAAGACCCTGGCCGACCCCTCCGGCACCCTCGTCCTCGGCACCCTGAACAACTGTGCCAACGGCTTCACGCCCTGGGGCACCTACCTCACCTGTGAAGAGAACTTCAACGGTTACTTCGGCACCACCAGCGGCGTCGATGGCCGCGACGAGTCGATGAAGCGCTACGGCATCAATGCGCGCGGCACCGGCTATCGCTGGGAAGAGTTCGACGAGCGCTTCGACTACGCGAAGGAGCCGAACGAGTCCAACCGCTTCGGCTGGGTGGTCGAGATCGATCCCTTCGACCCCGAGTCGAAGCCGGTCAAGCGCACCGGGCTCGGCCGCTTCAAGCACGAGAACTGCGCCTACGCCCTGACCGCCGACCGTCGCGTCGTGGTCTACATGGGTGACGACCAGACCAACGACTACATCTACAAGTTCGTGTCGGACGGCCGCTTCGTGCCGGGCAAGGACGCTGCCAACCGCCAACTGCTCGACCACGGCAAGCTCTACGTGGCGAAGTTCGGCAACGGCGCGACTGCCGGCGACTTCATGGGCACGGGCGAATGGGTGCTGCTCGACAAGCAGGACAATCCGGTGCTGGCTGCCGATGACCGCTTCGCCGACCAGGCCGAAGTGCTGATCAAGACCCGCCTGGCCGCCGACGCGGTGGGCGCTACCAAGATGGACCGCCCGGAATGGATCGCCGTGCATCCGGCGACCAAAGAGGTCTACTGCGCGCTCACCAACAACAGCGGCCGCAGCGCCGCGCAGGTCGACGACGCGAACCCGCGTGCCGCCAACCGCTTCGGCCAGATCGTGCGCTGGCGCGAGGCCGGCAGCGACGCCGGCGCGATGAGCTTCGACTGGGACCTGTTCGTGATTGCCGGCAACCCGAACGTCTACGCGGCGGGCGACCTCAACGCCGGCTCGGCCAGCATCGACACCTCGAACACCTTCAACAGCCCGGACGGCATCGGCTTCGACGCCGACGGCCGCCTGTGGATCCAGACCGACGGCAACTTCAGCAACACCGGCGTCTATGCGGGCCAGGGCAACAACCAGATGCTGTGCGCCAGCCCGGAAACCGGCGAGATCCGCCGCTTCCTGGTCGGCCCGGCGGGGTGCGAGATCACCGGCCTCACCTTCACCCCGGACGGCAGGACGATGTTCATCAACGTCCAGCATCCGGGCGAGGTCGGCAGCCACCCCAACCGCCCCACCCCGCCGGCTGGCGTCGGAATGGATGAGTTCATCGCCGCCAACCCGCTGGCCTTCAGCCAGTGGCCGGATGCCACCGGCGGTCGCCCGCGCTCGGCCACCGTGGTCATCACCAAGGACGACGGCGGCGTGATCGGGACCTGAGACTTGCCTCCACCCGGCGCCCGCTGACGGCCCCGTGCGGGCCAGGCGCGCGCCGACCGCAACACCGTCGGCCCTGGCGCGGCAGCATCACCGCGGCAGGGCCGATTCCATTCTCGCATCGCAGACGTCTTGCCGCCTCATCCAGCCCCGCCCGAGTCGGCCAGCGTGAGGCGGGCCGGCGGGGCCTTGCCGTGCTTGTCCGCGCCGAAATACAGCGTCATGTGCGGGAACGGAATCTCGATCCCCGCCGCATCGAAATGGCGCTTGACCAGGCGGTTGTACGCCCGCCCGATGGGGAACTGGGCGCCCGCCAGCGTTTTGATCCGGACCCGGATGTTGACCGCGCTGTCCGCGAGCGCGGTGACCCCGTGCACCTCCAGCGTGTCGCTGAGAATCTGGTCCCGCAGCGCAGCATCCTGCACCAGTTCGTCGAAGGCTGCGCGCAAGTGAACGATCGCCTCGTCGGTGTTCTCGCGATAGCCGATGCCGTACTCGCCCACGTGGTAGGCGAACTCGCGGTTGTAGTTCGACACCGTGTCCACCGACGAGAACGGCAGCAGATGATAGGTCCCCGACAGGTCGCGCAGTCCGAGCGAGCGGATGGTCATGCGCTCCACCGTGCCGGTGATGCCGCCGGCGGTGACGGTGTCGCCGACGTCGATCGCGCGCTCGAGCTGGATGAAGACCCCGGTGATCACGTCCTGCACCAGCTTCTGCGCACCGAAGCCGATCGCCAGGCCGAGCACGCCCGCCCCCGCCAGCAGGGGCGCGATGTTGATGCCGATCTCGGCGAGCACCACCATCGCCGTCACCACGACCAGCGCGATCGCCACCGCGTTGCGGAAGATGGTCAGCAAGGTTCGCGCACGCGGATTGGGCGCGCCCCCCGCGTCGGGATTCAGGCGAAACTCGATCCAGCTCGCGATCACCAGCCACACCAGCAGCGCGACCAGCACAATCAGCACCACCGACAGGAAGCGCCCGATCACGCCCGCCCCCGCATCGGAGGTCACCCAGGCGCCCAGATCGAAGGGCGTCCACGCATCGGCGACGAAAGCCACCACGACGGCGAGGATCACGAAGCGCGCGATCCTGAGCGCGCTCGGCACATAGGCGTTGAGGCGCGCCTCCAGCAGCGGGAACCTGGTGCGCAATTCGTCGCCGAGGCGGATGCGGCGCAGGATCACCTGGGTCAGCATGGCCGCGAGCGCAATGCCGACGACCACGGCGACGATCGTCTGTCCCGTCGCCCGCAGCATGAAGGGGAGTGCCTCGTCCGGGTACAGGATCGCCGTCACGAGGATGGCGGCGAGATACGCGATGGCCGCGATGTGCCACAGGCGCGCGCCGATCGCCAGACTCACGCGCGCGAACGGCGAACTCATGCGCTCGCCGAGGGCCTCGAGCGCCGTGCGCGCACGCACGCGGTTCTGCATGACGATCACCACCGCTCGCAGCAGCGCGCTGAGCATGACCATGATCGCCACCGCACGCGCCAGCCCGGCGGTGATGAAGTGCTCAATCAGCGGCACCGCCAGCGTCAGCCCGTAGCCGAGGAAGAACACCATGCGCGATGCCCACGCGTACCAGTAGGCCCTCTCCTCCGCCGCGATCGGCAGGACGTCAAGGTGCTCGCCGCGACGCGAGAGCAGGATTCGCACGATGGCGCGCAGGCTCTCGACGACGAGAAAGGCATTGAGGAAGAGCGACGCCTCGGCGCGCAACTCACCCGGCACGCCGAGCGCGAACACCGCAACCGCATGGCCCGTCATCCAGGCGAGCGCGATCGCAGCCAGGTCGCACAGCAGCGCCCCCGCGATGCCGAGACCGCGGCGCACCCAGGCGAGCGCACCCGAGCCGTCCGCGCGCGCGGCGAAGCGGTCGAGCGCCCGCAGCGCCAGCCCTGCAAGCATCGCAAGCAGGCGGAAGGCGATCAGCGTCGCCGCCACCAGCAGCGCGAACTCGCCCACCAGCCAGGCCAGCGCCCTGGCATCCGCGGCCTGCAGGCGCTGCCAGCCGTCGCCAATGGCATCGAGCGCTTTGCGTGCCTCGTCCACCGCGCCCTGCGCCAGGCGCTGCGAGAGGTCGGCGATGCGCGCGGTGATCGGGGGCGCCGCGCTTTCGGCTGAAAGCGCGGCCGCGCTGTCCTCCTCGCCAAGCTTGCGCAACTGCTCGATCAGGGCGGCGCGGGTGGCATCGTCCTCGAGCAGATCGGCGAGGCGCTGGTGCCCGGCGTCGCTGCCCGCATCCTGCGCGGCTGTCTCCGCGGCCGACGAAACGGGGGGAAAGAGGCCTGCGAGCACGAACGCGAAGATAACAGTGCGGCAGGCCATGAGCGCGTGCTTCATGGCGAGGCTCCGGCAGTCGGGGTTGTCGGGGTTCGGTACCCGAAGGTGGTACCGGGGCCGCATGGCGTCGCGATCGCGACCTGCGCCAGGACGCGCGACGGATTCGTCGTGCCCGTCCGCTACGGAACGAGGACAGCCGAAGCCTGCAGCCATTTAGTTTTGGGCAATTATATCATGCCCGTCCGACCCCTTCCCGGCAGCGCCCGCCCCGCCCTCGGGCCGGGGCCCGCGCGATCACTCGGTGCGGTGCGCTTCCGCGAGATAGTCGCGCGTGCGCATCTCCATCAGCCGGCTGACGGTACGCACGAATTCGTGGGCGTTGTGGCCCTCGGTGTAGAGGTCGTGGGCCTCCACGGCCGCGCTCATGATCAGCTTCACGCGGTGGTCGTAAAGCACGTCGATCAGCCAGGTGAAGCGCCGTGCCTCCGAGGCGTTGCCGACGAGCATCTTCGGCACCTCGGAGAGGATCACGGTGTGGTGCTCGCGCGCGATCTCTAGGTAGTCGTTCTGCGAGCGCGGGCCGCCGCACAGCGTGGCGAAATCGAACCAGATCACCCCCGGCGCCTGGCGCACCACCGGCAGACTGCGCCCGAGCACCTCGACGGCGCCGCCTTGCCCCTCGCTCGCCGCCAGGCGGCGGAAGTCCTCGGCCATCTTGCGCTGGGCCGCCTCGTCGTGGGGGACGAGGTACATCTCCATGTTCTCCAGCGTGCGCAGGCGGTAGTCGGTGCCGTGATCGACCTCGATGACGTCGAAGCGCTGCTTGATCATCGCGATCGTGGGCAGGAAGTTGATGCGCATCAGCCCGTTCGGGTAGAGGCCGTCTGGGGGATAGTTCGAGGTCATCACGAAGATGACGCCGCGCGCGAACAGCGCCTCCAGCAGCCGTCCGAGGATCATCGCGTCGGCGATGTCGGAGACGTGGAACTCGTCGAAGCACAGCAGCCGGGTCGCCCTGGCGATGCGGTCGGCCACCTTCTGCAGCGGATCGGGTTCGTGGTTGTGGTCCTTGAGGTCGTTCTGCACTTCCTGCATGAAGGCGTGGAAGTGGACCCGGCGCTTGCGCCTGTAGGGCACGGCGTCGTAGAAGCAGTCCATCAGGAAGCTCTTGCCGCGCCCTACCCCGCCCCAGAAATACACGCTGCGCGGCATCTGCGGCTTGTTGAAGAACTGCTTGATCCGGCTGCCCTGGCGCGCGGCCTTGAAGCCGATCAGCTCGGTGTACAGCCCCTGCAGGCGCTGCGCAGCGGCGCGCTGGGCAGGGTCGGACTTGAATCCGCGCGCCTTCAACTGGCTTTCGTAGGCGTCGATCATCCCGTGCTGGGGAACGTTCAGGATGCGATGAGGCATGATGAGTCGATGGTCGGCGTTGATCGGGGGCAGCAGGTTAACGCAAAAAGGGGCGGGCGCGAGAATGCCTCGCGCCTCACCCCTCATGCTTCACGCATCGCTCAGAAGTGCAGCGGGCGCTTGTCGCAGGCGAGCGCGGCCTCGTGCACCACCTCCGACAGCGTCGGGTGGGCGTGGCAGATACGCGCCAGGTCTTCCGAGCAGCCGGCGAACTCCATCGCCACCACGGCTTCCGAGATCAGCTCGGAGGCGTTGGCGCCGATGATGTGCACGCCGAGGATGCGGTCGGTGGCGGCGTCGGCCAGCATCTTCACGAAGCCGGTCGAGTCGCCCATGCCGAGCGCGCGGCCGTTGGCGAGGAAGGGGATCTTGCCGACCTTGTAGGCCACGCCGGCGGCCTTGAGCTGCTGCTCGGTCTTGCCGACCCAGGCGATCTCCGGGCTGGTGTAGATGACCCAGGGCACGGTGTCGAAGTTGCAGTGGCCGGCCTGGCCCGCCATCAGCTCGGCGACCATCACCGCCTCTTCCATCGCCTTGTGTGCCAGCATCGGGCCGCGCACCACGTCACCCACCGCCCACACGCCGGGCAGGTTGGTCTTGCAGTGGTCGTCGACCTCGATCTGGCCGCGTTCGTTCACCTTGAGGCCGACGGCGTCGGCGTTCAGGCCCTGAGTATTGGGCACGCGGCCGACGGACACGATCAGGCGATCGGCTTCGAGCTTCTGGTCGGCACCGTCCTTGTCCTTGTAGGCGATGGTGACGTTCTTCTTGCCGACCTTGACCTCGCCGATCTGCACGCCGAGCTTGATCTGCAGGCCCTGCTTGGTGAAGACCTTGAGCGCTTCCTTGGCCACGTCCTGGTCCGCGGCGCCGAGGAACTCCGGCAGGGCTTCGAGCACGGTCACTTCCGCGCCGAGGCGACGCCACACCGAGCCCATCTCCAGGCCGATGACGCCGGCGCCGATCACGGCGAGCTTCTTCGGCACCGCGTCTAGCTCGAGCGCGCCGACGTTGTCGCACACCATCTTGTTGTCGACCGGGATGCCCGGCAGGTGACGCGGCGACGAACCGGTGGCGACGATCACCTGCTTGGCGACGACGAGCTCGTCACCGACGTTCACGTGCCAGCCCGCATCGCCCTTGCCGGCGAAGGAGCCGTGGCCGTTCAGCAGCGTAACCTTGTTCTTCTTGAACAGGCCCTTGATGCCGCCGGTGAGCTGATCGACGATGCCGGCCTTGCGCGCGATCATCTTCGGCACGTCGATCTTCGGGGTGCCGACACTGATGCCCTGGCCTTCGAAGGCATGGCCCGCTTCCTCGAACAGGTGCGAGGTGTGCAGCAGCGCCTTGGAGGGGATGCAGCCAACGTTCAGGCAGGTGCCACCGAGGCGCGGCTCACCCTTGGGGTCGGCATAGGGGTTGGATTCGCAGCAGGCGGTCTTGAAGCCGAGTTGCGCTGCACGGATGGCCGCGACATAGCCGCCGGGGCCGCCGCCGATGACGAGGACGTCGAATTCTTTGGACATTCATCTCTCCCTACAGGAAAACGGGGCGCTGCCCCGCCGCCCGGACGATGAGCCCGGCGGCGTGACGCGCCCCTGTGCGTTGTGATCAGACGTCGAGGATCAGGCGAGCCGGATCTTCCAGCGCTTCCTTCATCGTCACCAGGCCGAGCACCGCCTCGCGACCGTCGATGATGCGGTGGTCGTAGGACATCGCCAGGTAGTTGATCGGACGGACGACGACCTGGCCGTTCTCGACCACGGCACGATCCTTGGTGGCGTGGATGCCGAGGATGGCCGACTGCGGCGGGTTGATGATCGGGGTCGACATCATCGAGCCGAACACGCCACCGTTGGAGATCGAGAAGGTGCCGCCCGACAGGTCGTCGAGCGAGAGCTTGCCGTCCTTGGCCTTCTGGCCGAACTCGGCGATCTTGAGCTCGATCTCGGCGATCGACATGGTCTCGGCGTTGCGCAGGATCGGCACCACCAGGCCGCGCGGCGAACCGACCGCGATACCGATGTCGATGTAGCCGTGGTAGACGATGTCGTTGCCATCGACCGAGGCGTTGAGGATCGGGAACTTCTTCAGCGCGGCCACGGCGGCCTTGACGAAGAAGCCCATGAAGCCCAGACGCACGCCGTGGGCCTTCTCGAACTTGTCGCCGTACTGCTTGCGCAGGGCCATCACCGGCGCCATGTTCACTTCGTTGAACGTGGTCAGGATGGCGTTTTCGTTCTTCGACTGGATCAGGCGCTCGGCGATGCGGGCGCGCAGGCGGGTCATCGGC
>JARRBR010000008.1 GCA_029982755.1 Rhodocyclaceae bacterium | reverse complement strand
GATGCCGATCGGGAAGCGGGTGTGGCTGTCGCCGCCGGTGCCGACGGTGTCGGGCAGCAGCAGGCGGTTGAGCCAGGAGTGGATGACGCCGTCGCCCGGGCGCAGCGACACGCCGCCGCGGGTGCTGATGAAGCTCGGCAACTCGCGGTGCATCTTGACGTCGACCAGCTTCGGGTAGGCGGCGGTATGGCAGAAGGACTGCATCACCAGGTCGGCGGAGAAGCCGAGGCAGGCGAGATCCTTCAGTTCGTCGCGGGTCATCGGGCCGGTGGTGTCCTGGCTACCGACGGTGGTCATCTTGGGTT
The DNA here is from genome assembly GCA_029982755.1 of Rhodocyclaceae bacterium. GTDB lineage: Bacteria > Pseudomonadota > Gammaproteobacteria > Burkholderiales > Rhodocyclaceae > Thauera. Next base: position 42,564 of record JARRBR010000008.1, on the reverse strand, counting down.
CGCAGTAGGTGCCCGGGCGGATGCCCTGGCCTTCCGGCAGACCGCAGGCGCGGCCGACGATCTTCTGCGCCAGCGAGAAACCCTTGCCGGAATCGGCGGGCGCCTGCGGCAGGCGGAACAGCGTCGAGGGCGGCAGGCCCAGCGCTTCGCGCGCCTTGGTGGTGAGGCCGCGGCCGATGATCAGCGGGATGCGGCCGCCGGCGCGCACTTCGTCGAGGATCACCAGGGTCTTGAGCTGCGATTCGGCGATCACGGCGCCATTCTTGAGCGCGGTGACCTTGCCGGTGGCGTGGTCGACCTTGAGCTCGATCTCGTCGCCCATGTCCATCTGGCCGACGTCGATCTCGATCGGCAGCGCGCCGGCGTCTTCCATGGTGTTGAAGAAGATCGGGGCGATCTTCGAGCCCAGGCACACGCCGCCGAAGCGCTTGTTGGGGACGAAGGGGATGTCCTCGCCGGTGAACCACAGCACCGAGTTGGTGGCGGACTTGCGCGAGGAGCCGGTACCGACCACGTCACCGACGTAAGCGACCAGGTTGCCCTTGGCCTTGAGCTCTTCCAGGAACTTGACCGGGCCACGCACGCCCGGCTCTTCCGGGGTGATGCCCGGACGCGGGTTCTTGAGCATGGCCAGTGCGTGCAGCGGAATGTCGGGGCGCGACCAGGCGTCCGGCGCGGGCGACAGGTCGTCGGTGTTGGTCTCGCCGGTGACCTTGAACACGGTCAGCTTCTGCGAAGCGGGGACTTCCGGGCGGCTGGTGAACCACTCGGCGTCGGCCCACGACTGCATGACGGCCTTGGCGTTGGCGTTGCCGGCGGCGGCCAGTTCCTTGACGTCATGGAAGTAGTCGAACATCAGCAGGGTCTTCTTAAGGCCCTCGGCGGCGACCGCGCCGACTTCGGCGTCGGCGAGCAGGTCGATCAGCGGCTTGATGTTGAAGCCGCCCAGCATGGTGCCGAGCAGCTCGGTGGCCTTGGCGCGCGAGACCAGCGCACAGGCTTCCTCGCCCTTGGCGACCTTGGCCAGGAACTCGGCCTTGACCTTGGCGGCGTCGTCCACGCCGGCCGGCACGCGGTAGGTCAGCAGCTCGACGAGGAAGGCCTCCTCGCCGGCGGGGGGATTCTTCAGCAGAGCGACCAGCTCGGTGACCTGCTGCTTGGAGAGCGGCAGCGGCGGGATGCCGAGGGCGGCACGTTCGGCGACATGGGCACGGTAGGCTTCAAGCACGGCGACTTCCTCACTATCTAGTGGCGGTGATCGGAACTCCGACCGGGGATCGCCCAGCCGGAACGGTGACTATTATATGTCTTTTATAAGACTTGCGGTGCAGTGCACCACCCGGACTTCCCATCCGGGAAAATCCGGTCGATTTTACTCCCGCCGCCGGCACTTGGGCGCATCGGCGTCGAAGCGAAGCGCGGCTTGCTGATCGTTGCATCTGGACTCCCCGCGCCGCCGTCGGTCGTGGCCGCGCGAGCATGGCGGGCGGCCGGCGAACGGCTAAACTTTCGCCATGAAACCCGACGCTCCCTGCCCCTGCGGTTCCGGACGCGTGTTCGCGCAGTGCTGCGGCCCCGCCCTGTCCGGCACCCGCCCCGCTGCCAGCGCCGAAGCGCTGATGCGCTCGCGCTACACGGCCTTCACGCTGCGCGACGGCGCCTACCTGCTGGCGAGCTGGCACGCCAGCACCCGCCCGTCCACGCTCGACCTCGACGAGCCGCCGGTGCCCAAGTGGATCGGGCTGCAGATCCGTGGCCACCGCCCGCTCGACGCGGACCACGCCGAGGTCGAGTTCGTCGCCCGCTACCGGGTCGGCGGCCGCGCCCAGCGCCTGCACGAGACCAGCCGTTTCGTGCGCGCCGACGGGCGCTGGTACTACGTCGACGGCGACATCCACGACTGAGGCCCGCGGCGCACGGAAGGCCGCGACGCCGACGACACCGGCACACGAAGCGCGCATAATTCCAGCGTTGTCGCCCGACCCGAACCCGCCACCGAAGGCCAATCATGAACCTCGAAAAAGTCATCTTCGGTTTCTTCATCGTGCTCGCCGCAACGCTGAACTTCGGCTTCTTCGTCGGCGACATCGAGAACCCCGCGCATCACGACGTCTACGAGCTGTTCGCGGCGCTGGTCGTCAGCCTGATCGCCACCGTGCTCAAGTTCGGCGACCGCACCCAGATCGGCGCGGTGCATCTGTCGACCAGTCTGGTCGCCGACCTCCAGCTCTTCGCCGCCGCGCTCGTCTGGGGCTACGCCGTCCACGTATCCGCGGGCGGCCTGACCCCGGAGATGACCGCGCGCGTGGTCTCGCTGTCGGGCGGCGCCCTGTTCGCCAACGTGGTCTCGGTGGTCATCCTGATCGCCGAGACCATCATGCAGCGCCGCTGACTGCCGCCGCGAGGCTGCCGCCGTGCAGGCCCTGGCCCACCACCACAGCGTCTTCTTCCTGATCCTGCGCCGCCTGCGGGCGCCGCTGATCCTGCTCATCGTGCTGTTCGCGATCGCGGTGCTCGGGCTCACCCTGGCGCCCGGGCCGGTCGTCGATGGCAGGACGAGCTACCTGAGCTTCTTCCACGCCTTCTATTTCATCAGCTACACCGCCACCACGATCGGCTTCGGCGAGATCCCGTACACCTTCTCGGACCAGCAGCGGCTGTGGGTGATCTTCAGCATCTACCTGTCGGTGATCGGCTGGGCCTACACGCTGGGCTCGGTGTTCAGCCTGCTGTCCGACCGCAGCCTGCGCCAGGCGATCGCGGTGCAGCGCTTCGTCCGGCAGGTGCGCCGGCTGCGCGAACCCTTCTACCTGGTCTGCGGCTACGGCGAGACCGGCCGCCTGATCTGCGAGGCGCTGGACCGCATGGGTCTGCGCGCGGTGGTGGTGGAGATCGACGAAGGCAAGGTCGGCGAGCTCGACCTGCACGCCTATGCCGCCGATGTGCCCGCGCTGTGCGCCGACGCCGGGAACCCGGAAACGCTCAAGTTCGCCGGCCTGACGCATCCGAGCTGCATCGGCGTGATCGCGCTGACCAACGACGACGCCACCAACCTCGCAGTCGCGATCAGCGCCCGCCTGCTCGCGCCGCGCGTGCCCGCGCTGTGCCGCGCCGAGCACGACGCCACCGCCGACAACATGGCCTCCTTCGGCACGCGCCACATCATCAATCCCTTCGAGCGCTTCAGCGAGACGCTCGCGCTGTCGCTGCACGCCCCGAAGGCCTCGCAACTGATGGACTGGCTCACCGGTGTGCCCGGGACCGAGGTCGAACAGCGCCGCGACCCGCCGCACGGGCACTGGATCCTGTGCGGCCATGGCCGCTTCGGCCGGCAGATGCTGAGCGCGATGGACTCCGAGGCGGTGCCGGTCACCATCATCGATCTAGATCCCAAGCCCGACGGCGTGCACCGCTGGGTCCAGGGCGACGGCACCGGCGCCAAGGCCTTGCTCGAGGCGGGCGTGGAGCAGGCGACCGGCATCGTGTGCGGCACCAGCTCGGATACCGACAACCTGTCGATCGCGGTCACCGCGCGCGAACTGAACAAGTCGCTGTTCGTGATCGTGCGCCAGAACCACGAATCGAACCGCGCCCTGTTCGACGCCTACGACGCCGACATCACCGTGGTGCCCAGCCGGGTGATCGGCCACGAGTGCCTGGCCATCCTCAGCACCCCGCTGCTGGCCCCCTTCCTCGACGAGGTGCGCGCACGCGACGAGGACTGGTGCGGCAGCCAACTCGCGCGCCTGACCGCCCGCCTGGGCTGGCGGGTGCCGGAGATCCGCAGCGAGCGCATCAACCTCAGCCGCGCGCCGGCGCTCCACCGTCGGCTGATGCGCGGGGAGACGATCACGCTCGGCATGCTGCTGCGCTCGCCCTCCGATCGCGAGCGCACGCTCGACTGCGAGGTGCTGTTCCTCGACCGCGACGACGACGACCATGTGCTGATGCCCGCGGCCGACACCCGCATCCGCGCCGGCGACGAGCTGCTGCTCGCGGGCCGGCGCGCGGCGCTCAATGACCTGGGCCTGATCATCGCCAACGAACACACGCTGGCCTACATCCTGAGCGGCGAGGACCTGCCCGGCGGCTGGATCTGGGAGCGGCTGTCACGCCGCAAGCAGGCACCGTCGCGCGCGTCGCTGCCCTGAAGCGCGCCACCCCTGAAAAGCGCCCGCGTCGACCGCGCGTAGAACGACCTGCAAAGCACGGCAATGGCGCGCCTCGCAGCGGGGGACGACCCTGCCCGCCCTGCCTAGGCCACCGGGCCGTCCGCCTACCCGCCCGCAATCAATTCGATCTCTTCCCCGCCGAAACCCACGCGCTGGCCGGGCCGCAGTTTCGCGCGCTTGCGGTTCTCCACCGCGCCATCGACCCGCACCTGGCCCTGCTCGACCGCGGCATGAGCCGCCCCGCCCGAGTCCACCAGCCCCGCGGCCTTCAACAACTGGTCGAGCTGGATGTATTCACCCCGCACCGCAAACTGTACCGCCATCGCCATGTTCTCCGTTGAGCCTTCGCATCCGCTGCAGTTCGAGGCACCTGCAGCCGTGTCAGAATGGCAGCCATTCTCGCCTGCCCGCTCCAGCATGACCAGCACGCCCGCCTGCCCGGCCCCCGCCTTCGCACACCACGCCGCCCCCGACTTGCTCGAGCGCGCCGACGACATCATCCGCCGCGCCCTGGAGAACGGTGCCCTGCAGCCGATCCGGACCGAACAGTGCTGGCTGGACGACGGCGGTTTCCGCTTCTCGGTACGCTGGGTGTCCTCGCTCGCGCTCAAGGACCGAGCCCGCGTCGACACCGTGATCCGCCGCCAGCCCGGCTTCAATCCCTTCCTGCCGCCGGAACCGGAACTGACCGTGGCAGCGCTGGGCGACGCCCATCTGGTGGTGCTGAACAAGTTTCCGGTGATCGACCGCCACCTGCTGATCGTGACCCGAGACTTCGAGGACCAGCGCTCGCCGCTGTCGAAGGCGGACTTCGACGCCCTGGCCACCATCGTCGACGCCCACGGCGGGCTGGGCTTCTACAACGGCGGCCGGATCGCGGGCGCCAGCCAGGCCCACAAGCACCTGCAGTGGGTGCCGGAATCGGCGGCCACGCTCGACGCCTTTCTCCCGCCCGCACTTCAAGCGGGCGCCGGCGAACCCTGCACCAACCCCGCGCTGCCCTGGGCGCACGCCTTCGTCCGCCTCGACCGCGCCCCCGATGCCGCCGCAAGGCTCACCGGCGCGGCGCTCGAGGCCGCGTTCCGCACCGCCTGCGCCGCGCTCGGCCTGCCCTGCGCGGCCGACCCGATGCCGCCCTACAACCTGCTGGTGACGCACGCGGCGCTGCTGCTGGTGCCGCGTACCGAGGAGAAATGGCAGGACGTCTCGGTCAACTCGCTGGCCTATGCCGGCTCGCTGTTCGTCCGCGACCGCGCGCAGATCGAGCGCCTGCGCGCCTGCGGGCCACTTTCAGTGCTGGCCGCGGTAGGACGCGCACCGGCCTGAGTCGCCCCCCGTGCGCCCGGCGCCGGCGAGCGGGCGAGCCCTGCTTCAGGCCGCGCGCGGCAGCGGCGTGCGCGGCAGCGGCGGCAGGCCGATCGTCGCGCGCAGCTCGTCGCACTTGGGATTGGGCGTACCGTCGTCGAAATAGACTGGGAACTCGCGGCACGGCGTCGGCCGGTTCTCGTAGATCGTGCATGCGACCTGCTTGCCCACGGTGCCCGACAGCGCCGAGCAGCGGCGCGGCACCTGGTTGCTGCCCTTCATGCAACGCAGCGTGTGATTGAGCTTTTCCGTCATCTCCGCCGGCACGAATCCCCCCGGTGCATCGTCCGCCTCGGCCCAGTAGAACGAGATGCGGAAATGCGTGCAGCAGATGCCGCAATCGAGACAGGGATTGAAGCCTTCCATGATGGAAACGTCGGCCGGCGAAGTGGATGGGGGACGGATTCTATCCGCTCCCGCTCGCGCTTCAAATCCCCTTTTCAATCAATCGCCTGCAAACATTTTTGCGGCAATGTTCAGGGGCCTCGCGGCAGCTCTCCGACGCGAGTGATCAGCACCTCACAAGGGCGGCAGGCCGTGGCGGCGGCGCGCACGGTCGCAGGCATCGTCGCCGATGCCGAGCGCGGCATAGGGGGCGAATTCGCGACAGGGCGAGGGCCGGCAGGCGTACAGGCCGCAGCGCACCGAGACGCCGATCTCGCCTTCGAGCGCCACGCAGCGCGGTGCGGCCTCGTCGGTGCCGCGCATGCGCACCAGATTGGCGGCGACCGGTACCGTCAGCGCATCGGGCACGCCGCCGGGCGTGCTGCTGGCGAGCTCGGACGGGTGGAAATCGACCCGGAAGGCCGCACAGCAGGCGCCGCAGCGCGTGCAGTGATCCTCACGCATCCGCCTGGCCGCCCTCGGCGCCGCAGCACTTCTTGTACTTCTTGCCGCTGCCGCAGGGGCACGGGTCGTTGCGTCCCGGGGTAGCGGCGGCGGGCTTGCGCGGCGGCTCGGTGGACAATGGCGCCACCGCAGGCAGACCCATGTCGCGCCAGTGGGCGAAGATGTCGTTGGCGGCCTCGCCGACCGCCGCCAGCCAGCCGAGGCGGGTCTCGTCGTCGGCCTTCGCGGCATCGTCCTCGCCCCACGGGGCGAGCACCTCGTCCAGGGTCTCGCGCACCGCCTCGACCGCTTCCTCGTCCAGGCCCTCTTCCCAGCCCTCCGGCCACAGGTCCAGGCCCTGGGCGAAGCCGTCGATCCAGGCCTCGCCGAGCTTGAGCCCCTCGCCATCGGCGACCGCGAAGCAGAACGGCTCCCAGCACGCCTCGTCCTCGTCGTCGAGGCCCATGGTGGCGAGCAGTTCGTTGTGGTAGGCCTTGACCAGGCGGATCGCGCGCTGCAGCCCGGTGCCCGAGCCGAAGCCGATCTCGTCGCCGTGCGCCGACCACACACCGGGCATCCAGCGCTCGGGCGGGATGGGCCGCGGCGAGATCAGCACGCCGGCGAGGTAGCCGTCCAGCATCTCAAGGTCCATGCAGTCCTCGGGCACGATGTCCGAGGTGAGGATCTCCTCGAGCGCCTCGAAATCGTCGTCGCTCAGCAGCTCGACCTTCAGCGACGGGTTATCGGCGGAGGTTTCGGGGGCGTTGTTCATGGCAGTCTCCTAAGATCGGCGCCAAGGGTGGCGCAAGCGGCCACCGCGGGCAAGTCAATTCTTCGTTACCGCAGCGGCGGCGGACAGATCGACGCCGAGCCGGTACAGGGTCTGGCCGGAATCGCGGTACTTGCGCTCGAAGGGCGTCAGCGGCACATCGGCCTCGAAGCGCGCCCAAGCTATCGGGCGGCCGATGACCTCCTGCAGCGCGACCGCGAATTCCTCTATATAGACCTGCCAATTGCTGCGGCATTCCAGCACCCCGCCCAGTCTGGCGATCCACGGGAACACCGGATGCGCGTGCCAGCGCCGGCCGAGATGACCGATCTTGGGCCAGGGGTTGGGATAGAGCAGGTAATGCCGCGCCAGGCGCAGGCCGGCCTCGTCGAGCAGGCGCCAGAAATCGACCAGGTCGGCGCGCACGAACACCATGTTCTTCGGCAGCAGTGCCTCGGGGTAAGGCTTGCGCCGGGTGAGCCGGTCCTCGGACTGGTCGACGCCGATCACCCAGTGGTCCGGATACTGGCGCGCAATCTGGATCGTGCTGTGCCCCACGCCACAGCCGGCGTCGAGGATCAGCGGCGCCCTGCCGTCCCAGCCGGCGAGCGCGGCGCGCAGCGCGGCGCGGTTGTAGTCGGTGAAGGGTTTACGGAAGGGGGCGGCGAGATGCTTGCGCACGCGTTCGAGCAAGGCGTCGTGCACGCCCTGCTGCGCGCTCTGCGGGATGCGGGAATTGGCGTAGCTCATCGGGTTTCCAGATTGGTGTGGGCGGTGGCCGCGTCGTGCTCCCGGCCCCGCCGGCATGGCGGCGCCGGGATGCGGTCTGCTCTCGGCTGGCGCACTCAGGCAGCGCACTCCAGCGCTTCATCGAGATCGGCGGCCCCGACCGGTGCGCGGCCCCGCGTCGGGCCGCGCACGGCGTCCGCATCCGGCGCCTTCGCCGCCGACACGCCATGCGCGCACAGCACCCCATCCACTTCGGCCAGCGTGCGCAAGCCGCGGATCGCCGCGAACAGCGCCTGCGCGCCGGCGTAGTTGCGCGCAAGCAGGTGCAGCCACTGCTTGATGCGTCCTGGCGCGTGGCGCGGCTCGACCTTGCGCTGCACGCGGTCGCGGAACTCGCCGAGCAGCGGCAGCACGGCTTGCCACTCGGCGGCGCGCTCGTCTGGATCGGGGGCCGCAAGGTGTCCCGCACGGATGCGGCGGACGAGGAACGGATCGGCGACCGCGCCGCGACCAAGCATCACGTCGGCGACGCCCGACACCGCACGGCAGCGCATCCAGTCGGCGGCGGTCCACACCTCGCCGTTGGCCACCACCGGCACGTCGACCGCCTCATCCACCCGGGCCACCCACTCCCAGTGCGCCGGCGGCCGGTAACCGTCGAGCTTGGTGCGCGCATGGACGACGAGCAGTTCCGCGCCGCCATCGGCCAGCGCCTGCGCGCATTCGGTCGCCCGCCCCGGGTCGCGCACACCCAGGCGCATCTTCGCGCTCAACGGCAGCTCGGGTGGCAGCGCGCCGGCCACCGCCCGCGTGATGCGGAAGAGCAGCTCCGGCTCGTCGAGCAGCACGGCGCCGCCGCGATGGCGATTCACCGTCGGGGCCGGGCAGCCGAAGTTGAGGTCGATTCCCGCCGGGCGCAGCCGGGCGAGCCGCGCGGCATTGGCCGCCATGCACTGCGGATCGGAGCCGAGCAGCTGCACGCGCACCGGCGTTCCCGCCGCGGTGCTGCTGCGATTGTCCAGCTCTGGCGCGATGCGGCGGAAGAAGCGGTCGGGCAGCAGCGTGCCCGACACGCGTGCGAATTCGCTGACCGCGTGGTCGTAGCCGCCCGGGCGCGTCAGCGTCGCGCGCAGGACGTCGTCGAGCAGGCCTTCCATCGGCGCAAGCAGCAGTCGCACCCCATTTCCTCCACCGCGAGCGCGGTCGCTTTCCATACAGGGGCGCGATTGTACTGCGAGCGGCGCCCCGATCCCGCAGTCTTGCGGTCGTTTCCCTTGCAAGCCGGCACGGAGTGCGGAATAATTGCATGCTTTACTACTCAGGGTGGTCACAACCGCCGCCCGCCAGAATCCAGGAAGCCATCATGAAAGCGGACATCCATCCGAAGTACAACGAAGTGAATGTGACCTGCTCCTGCGGCAACACCTTCACCACGCGCTCCACCATGGGCAAGCCCCAGTACCACGTCGAAGTGTGCTCGGCCTGCCACCCGTTCTACACCGGCAAGCAGAAGATCGTCGACACCGCCGGCCGCGTCGAGCGCTTCCGCCAGAAGTACGGCAACGTCCAGCGCGCCAGCTGATTGGACGGGGGCCTGCCCGACAGGCCCCGACATCGCGGAGACGCCGGACACCGCTCCAGGCAACGCTCCCGCGATCACCCGACGAAAAGGCAGCCCCGGCTGCCTTTTTTGTTGCGCGTCGTAAACCGCGACCGCATGACGCTTGGCCTGCGGTGCAGGTCCGCCGCAAAATGCCCCCATGATTCGCGAGCCCGCTACTCCCACCCTGTTCCAGCGCCGCATCTACGGCACGGTCGGCCTGACCGTGCTGGTCGCGCTCTACCTGCTCGTCGGGCTCACCGCGCACGACCCCTGGCGCGGCGACGACGCGCGCTACTTCGGTCCGGTGCTGGCGATGCTGCGTGGCGAGTCCTGGCTGTTCCCGATGCTCGCCGGGCAGCCGCTCACCGAATACCCGCCGCTGTACTTCTGGACGGCCTCCGCGTTCGCCTGGCTCGGCGGCAGCGTGCTGCCCGCGCACGGCGCCGCGCGCCTCGCCAGTGCCTTCTTCGTCGCCCTCGCGGTTTTCTTCCTCGCCCGCACGACGGAAACCCTGCACGGCCGCCCGGCACGCACCCCGGGCGCGCTGCTCGCGCTGGGCGCGCTCGGCCTGGTCCTGCATGCCCACGAGACCCAGCCCCTGCTCGCGGTGTTCGCGATGCAGGCGCTGGTGCTCAGCGGCCTGGCCGAGATTCCCGGCCGTCCGCTGGCCGGCAGCCTCAAGGCCGGCCTCGGCAGCGCGCTGGCCTTCCTGGCCGGCGGCTTTGCCGGCCTGCTCGTCACCGCACCGCTGCTCCCGCTCGTCCTGCTGTTCAGCCGCGAATGCCGTACGCCGCGCGCGAGCGGCGCCCTGCTGCTCGGGCTGTGCGTCGCCCTGATGCTCGCCGCAGCCTGGCCGCTGGCGCTGCAGATGCTGCAGCCGGAGCTGTTCGCGCTGTGGCTGCGCGCCGAGTGGCTGCGGCTGGCCGGTCCGGCGCTCGATGCCCGCGAGCTGGCCGAGCTGCTCGAGCTCGCCGGCTGGTTCCTGTGGCCGCTGTGGCCGCTCGCCTTGTGGGCGCTGTGGCGCGGACGCCGCGCACTCTCCGCCCTGCCGACGATGCTTCCGGTGCTGAGCGGCGTGCTGGCGCTGAGCTGGCTGGTGGTGGGTGGAGACCTGTCGCAGGCGCGCTTCATCCTGCTGATTCCGGCCGGCGCCCTGCTCGCCGCGGCCGGCGTCACCACGCTGCGGCGCGGCGCCGCGAGCGCCTTCGACTGGTTCGCGCTGATGAGCCTGGCGGTGTTCGGCGTGCTGGTCTGGCTGGCCTGGACCGCGCAGGCGATCGGCTGGCCGCCTGGGCTGGCCCGCCACGTGGCGCGCAACGCGCCGGACTTCGCGCTCCCCGACGGCAACTTCCAGCTCGTCGCCGGCCTGGCGATCAGCGCGCTGTGGGTGCTGCTGGTCGCACGCCTGCCGCGCTCGCCCGCGCGCGCGCCGGCGAACTGGGCGATCGGGCTGGTGATGCTGTGGTGCCTGGCGGTAGTGCTGCTGATGCCCTGGTTCGACCACGGACGCAGCTATCGCGCGGTCGTGGCTTCGCTCGACATCGCCGTGCGCGGCGAACGCACCGAACAGCCGACGGCCTGCATCGCCACCACGGGCATACCCGACGCGATGCGGGTGTCGATGGATTACTTCGCCGGCCTTCGCGCCGAGCGCGTCAGCGCCGACGCGACGCCCTGCCCGCTGCTGCTGGTGCACGCCGAACGTCTGCGCCCATCGGGCAGACTGGCGCCCGAATGGGAAACGGTGTGGGAGTTCCGCCGCGGCGCCGGCAAGCGCCAGGAAACCTTCCGCCTGCTGCGGCGCGCGACGCCCTGAGCGGCGGCGCCTTACTCGAGACGCAGGAAGTGATCGCGGTAGTGGCGTAGCTCGGCGATCGACTCGTGAATGTCGGCGAGCGCGGTGTGGCTGCCCGCCTTCTTGACGCCGGCGTAGATCTCCGGACGCCAGCGGCGCGCGAGTTCCTTGACGGTGGACACGTCGAGGTTGCGGTAGTGGAACCAGTTCTCCAGCGCCGGCATCCAGCGCGCGAGGAAGCGGCGGTCCTGGCACACCGAGTTGCCGCACATCGGCGAGGTCCGCGCCGGCACCCACTGTTGCAGGAAGGCCAGCGCCTGAGCCTCGGCCTCGGCCTCGGACACGGTGGACGCCTTCACCCGGTCGATCAGCCCGGACTTGCCGTGGGTGTTGCGGTTCCACTCGTCCATCGCGTCGAGCACGCTGTCGGGCTGATGCACGGTGATCACCGGCGCCTCGGCGATGGTTTCCAGCGCCTCGTCGGTCAGCACGAGCGCGATCTCGATGATGCGGTCACGGTCGGGTTCGAGGCCGGTCATCTCCATGTCCAGCCATATCAGCGTCTTCGGGTCCTGTGCCATAATCGATCCGCCTTTTTTCGGGCGCCTTGGTGCGAAACAATCAAGGGCGCGATTGTGTCACAGTTCCTGCCCGCCACCGGTTCCGCGGCGCACCCGGTCCGCCCGCGCAGGCCGGACGCATCGTCACCGCGGCGGCAGACGACCGTGTGAAGAGCCTGCTTCAGGACTCGCCGGGCTTTCCCATCCTCGCCACCGGAACCGCGATGAACGCCTTTGCCCTCCTCTTCGTCGGCCTGCTGCTGGCCGGCGTGGCCGCCAAGCTGAGCCTGCTGCGCCGCCAGGTGCGCCATGTGCAGGCGCATCGCGACGCGGTGCCTGCCGCCTTCGCGGACGCGATTCCGCTGTCCTCCCACCAGCGTGCCGCCGACTACACCGCGGCGCGGGCCGGCCTGTCGGCGCGACAGACCCTCGCCAGCGCGGTGTTCCTGCTGCTGATGACCCTGGGCGGCGGCCTGCAGGCGCTGCATGAGGCCTGGTCCGCCGTGCTGGCGCCGGGCAGCCTTGCCCACGGCGTCGCGCTGCTCGCCACGCTCGCCGTGCTGGGCTGGGTGCTCGAGCTGCCCTTCGTGCTTGCCCGCAGCTTCGGCATCGAGAAGAAGTTCGGCTTCAACCGCATGACGCCGCGCCTGTTCATCGCCGACACGGCGCGCGAGGCCGTGCTCGCCGCGGTGATCGGCCTGCCGCTGCTCGCCGTGCTGCTGTGGCTCACCGCCTCGATGGGCACGCTGTGGTGGCTGTGGGTGTGGGCCTTCTGGCTCGCCTTCAACGTGCTGGTGATGCTGGTGTGGCCGACCTTCATCGCGCCGCTGTTCAACACCTTCACCCCGCTCGCCGACGAGGGGCTCAAGGCCCGCGTCGAGGCCCTGCTCGCACGCTGCGGCTTCCAGTCCAAGGGCCTGTTCGTGATGGACGGCTCGCGCCGCTCGGCGCACGGCAACGCCTACTTCACCGGCTTCGGCGCTGCCAAACGCATCGTGTTCTTCGACACCCTGCTCGACAAGCTCAACGCCGACGAGGTCGAGGCGGTGCTCGCCCACGAGCTCGGCCACTTCCGTCATCGCCACATCGTCAAGCGCCTGGCGGTGCTCGCCCCGGCCAGCCTCGCCCTGCTCGCCCTGCTCGGCTGGTCGATGCAGCAAGCCTGGTTCTTCGCCGGCCTGGGCATGACGGCCACCGACACCGCCAGCGCGCTGGCGCTGTTCTTCCTGATCCTGCCGGTGTTCACCTTCCCGCTGGCACCCTTCTTCAGCCACTGGTCGCGGCTGCACGAGTACGAGGCCGATGCCTATGCCGCCAGCCAGACACGCGCCAGCGACCTGGTCGCGGCACTGGTCAAGCTCTATCGCGACAATGCCTCGACACTGACCCCGGACCCGCTGTACTCGCGCTTCTTCGACTCGCACCCGCCCGCCGCGCTGCGCGTCGCGCGCCTGCAAACCCTGCAGCACTGACACCCCGACGAGAAGAGAGGAGACGGAGATGAGAACGACCCTTCACACCGCGGCAACGCTCGCCCTCGCGCTCGCCCTGCCCCTCGCGGCGCAGGCCGACCCGTTCCCGGACGCCGACCACGCCGCCGCCAAGGACATGCACGACCGCCTGTGCATCGAGTGCCACGAACGCCGCTTCAGCGGCGAGGGCGGCTCGGCCATCTACACCCGCCCCGACCGGCGCGTCACCACCCCGAGCGCGCTGTCGCAGCAACTGACCACGTGCACGACGATGCTCAACCTCGACCTGTTCCCCGAGGACGAGCACCACCTCGCCGGCTATCTGAACAAGCTCTACTACAAATTCGAGTGAGAAAACGCATCCACCCCGGCACCCCGGCCGCAGCGCGCACGCCAGGCGTCATCGTCGCCGCCTTCGGTCGTCATTATGAAGTGGACACCGCCGCCGGCCGGCTGCAGTGCTACCCGCGCGGCAAGAAGAGCAACTACGCCTGCGGCGACGAGGTCGAGATCCAGCGCGGCGGCGATGGCCAGGGCGTGATCGAGACGCTGAAACCGCGCCGCAACCTGCTGTGGCGATCGGACGCCTTCCGCGAGAAGCTGATCGCCGCCAACCTCAGCCACATCGTCATCGTCGTCGCCACCGAGCCCGGCTTCTCCGACCTGCTGGTGTCGCGCTGCATCGCGGCCGCGGAAAGCCAGGACATCACGCCGCTGATCGTGCTCAACAAGGCGGATCTCGCGGATCGCCTGCCCGCCGCGCGCGCCCAGCTCGAACCCTTCCGCCGCCTCGGCTACGAGGTGCTGGAAGTCTCCGCCCTGCAGGGCGCGGCACACATGCGCCAGCGCCTGAAGGGCCTGCACGCGATCTTCGTCGGCCAGTCGGGCATGGGCAAATCGACCCTGACCAACGCCCTGATCCCGGAGGCCAATGCGGCCACCCGCGAGATCTCCGACGCCCTCGACTCGGGCAAGCACACCACCACCTTCGCCCGTCTCTACCCGCTGGATCCGAACGCCAGCGCAGACGCCGCAGGCGATGCACATGAGGCGGCGGAGGGCTGGCTGATCGACAGCCCCGGCCTGCAGGTCTTCGGCCTCGCCCACCTGTCGGCGGAGGATCTCGCCGAGGCCTTCGTCGAGTTCCGCCCCCATCTGGGCCAGTGCCGCTTCCGCGACTGCCGCCACGACAGCGAGCCGGGCTGCGCGCTGCTCGCCGCGGTGGCCTCGGGCGCCATCCATCCGCGGCGCTGGGAGCACTTCCGCAGCATCCGCGCCGAAATCGCCGAGGCGAGGCGGCTCAATCCCGGCTGGTGAGGCCTTGGCGTGCCGGGACGGGCGCGCCGCACGAAGCGACGCGGCAGGCCCGGAGTGCGAACGCACGCCCCGGCGCCGTCAAGCCTCAAGCAGGAAGTCGCGCACCACGGCGATCTGCGCCGGATCCATCAGCATCGGCGCGTGGCCCACGCCGGCAATCTCCACCGTCCGTGCGCACGGCCCGCGGGTCGCCATCGCGGCGAAGGTGGCCCGTTCCAGCAGATCCGACTCGGCTCCGCGCAGCGCCAGCGTGGGACAGCGGACCGCCTCGAACACCGGCCACAGGTCGATGTCCTCCAGGATCTGCGCCGCGCGGAAGGCATCGCCGAGCCCGGGGTCGTAGACCATCGCGAATCCGCCCTGCCCGCCATCGAGCGCGCGTACCGAATGCACGGTGAGATGACGCCACTGGGCGTCGGTGAGCGCGCCGAAGGGCGCACCGACCTCGCGGATCCAGGCTTCCGCGGCCTCCATCGTCGGAAACAGCGGCGCCCGCCCGACGTACTGCGCGATGCGCTGCAGCGATGTCGCGGTGATGACCGGTCCGACGTCGTTAAGCACCAGGCGGGTGATCGGGCTGTGCGGCTGGCTCGCCAGCAACATGCCGATGATGCCGCCCATCGAGGTGCCGACCCAGTGCACCTCGTCGACATCGAGGCGCGCGATCAGCGTGACCATGTCGTTCACATAGACCGGGAAGCCGTAGTCCGCCTTCACCTGCAGCCAGTCGCTGCGACCGCGGCCGACCACGTCCGGACAGACCACGCGGTACCGGTCGGCCAGCGCGCGCGCGAGGTGGTCGAAGTCGCGCCCGTTGCGGGTCAGGCCGTGAACGCAGACCAGCACCCGCGGATTCGCGGGATCGCCCCATTCCGTGTAGGCCATGCGATGCAGGCCGTGGGGGCCCATGCATTGCACTGTGCGCTGGCGCATCTGCAAGGCCGGCGCGGACACCCCCGGCGATGACGGCGTGGTTCGTTGCAGGGCGGGCTGCTGCGAGGTGGATTCTTGCGACATGGTTTGCGGACCTTGCGGCGAGGAAGCATGAGCGGTCTCGCAGTCTAGCGTGAAGCGGCGGATGCGGTGCGCGCGCCGCGGCCGGCTGCAGGGCGATCGCAGGCGCCTCGGTCGAGCACGACCCGTCGTTCAGGTCCGCGATCGGCGCCGGCCTGGTCAACGTCCGTGCCAGTAGCGCGGCGATCGTTCGCGGGCGGCGAACACCTCCACACCGACGTCTGCATCGGCCGCGAACACCATGCCGATCGCGCCCTGGGCATCGGTCCGCCAGTTGCGTGCGCCGGCCCCGGCCCAGCGCGCCCACACCTGAGGATGCGGGTGGCCGAAGGCGTTGCGGTGACCGGCCGAATGCACGACGTGCGCCGGCAGGGTCGCATCGACGAAGGCGGCCGAGGACGAGGAGCGGCTGCCGTGGTGGGCGCTGACCACGACCTCGCTGCGCAGCGCATCGGTCGTCACGCGCGCGAGCAGCGCCGCCTCCGCCGCCATGCCGATGTCGCCGGTGAGCAGCAACGCACCCGCCGGCCCCGCGACCTGGAGCACGCAGGAGGCGTCGTTGTCGTGCCTACGACCGGCGGACTGTCCGGCAAGCGGGTGCAGGATCTCGAAGCGCACGCCATCCCAGGTCCACGGCGGGATCTGCGCGCAGCTGCGCACCGCCGGCGTGCGTTCTTCCTTTTCCCCGGCGAGCGCGATTCCCACCGCTGAGGCGGGCTGCCCGGCCAGCACCTCGCCCACCGGCATCGCGCCGATCACGCTGGCCGCGCCGCCGACGTGATCGGCGTCACCGTGCGACAGGACCAGGCGGTCGATCGAACGCGTGCCCGCCGTACGCAGGTAGGGCAGGATCACGCGGCTGCCGGCGTCGGCCGCGCTGCCGTAAGGCGGCCCGGCATCGAACAGCAGGTCGTGGGTCCGCGTGCGCACATGCACGGCCAGCCCCTGGCCGACGTCCAGCACCTGCACCTCGAAGCCGCCCTCCGCCGGCCGCGCGGGCTGCCAGGCGAGCAATCCACCCAGCAGCGCGGGGGCCGCGAGCCGGCCCGGCGTGGCGCGCGGCAACAGCAGCACGGCGACCGCGACCAGTCCGCAGGCCAGCAGCCAGGACGGCGGCGGCGCCTGTTCCCACAGCGCCAGCTCCCACGCCGCGAGCCAGTGCAGGAAGTCCATCATCAGCCGCGCGGCGAATGCCGCGGGCGTGAGCAGCAAGGCCGTCGGCCACGGCAGCGACAGCAGCACCAGCGGCGTGATCACGAAGCTCACGAGCGGAATCGCCACCAGGTTCGCAAGCGGCGACAGCAGCGGAAAGGACTGGAACTGCGCCAGCAGCAGCGGGATCAGCGCGACGCTGATCGCGAGCTGGACACGGACCGCCCCGCGCCAGCCCGTCCGCGCGCGCGTGCGGCCGCCGACGCTGGCGAGGATGATCGCCACCGCGCCGAAGGACAGCCAGAACCCCGGCGACAGGACCGCCCACGGATCGGCCACGAGCACGACCAGCAGCGCGATCGCGAGCACGCGCGAGGGGGCGACCGCACGTCCGCTGAACAGCACCCAGACCGCCACCGCGAGCATCAGCCATGCGCGCAGCACCGGGATGCCGAGCCCCGCCAGCAGCGCATACGCGCTCGCCCCGGCCAGCGCGGCGAGCGCACCCGCCTTCTGGGCCGGCATGCGCAGCGCGAGCGCCGGCACCCGGCGCCACAGCAAGGCCACTGCGCCACCGCAGAACAGGCCGACCAGCGCGATGTGCAGGCCCGAGATGGAGATCACATGGGCAACGCCGGTGCGGCGGAACACCTCCCAGTCCCCAGTCGGGATGCCGCCCTGGTCACCCACCGCAAGCGCGACCATCAGTCCGCCGTATTCGCTCCCCGGCATGGCCGCGAGCAGGCGCTCGCGCACCGCGGCGCGGACGCGATGCACGCGCTGCATCCAGCAGCCGGCCCCGCCCTCGAGGCGGACTGCGTGCTTGCGCACATGGCCGGTGGCGCGGATGCCGCGCTCGAGCAGCCAGGCCTCGTAATCGAATCCCCCCGGATTGACGAAGCCGTGCGGACGCCGCAGCCGCACCGCAAAGGACCAGCGCTCGCCGGGCTGCGGCATCGCCGGCAGCACGCCCTCTTCCGCGCCCTCCTGGCGCCAGCTCAGCAGCACCCGCTGCGGCACGCCGTCCTGGCCGGCATCGGGCTCGAAGTCGAAGCGCCAGCCCTGATCGAGCGCCTGCGGCAGGCCGGCGATCCGCCCGTTCACCACCACATCCACACCTTCCAGATCCCCGCGCAGCTCGTCGGCGAGCCGCAGCTCCGCCCGCCAGGCGGACCACGCCACTGCGGCCGCAAGCGCGATCGCTGCGCCGAGCGCGATCTGCGCCAGCCGGCGCAGCGTCGGCTGGCGCGCCAGCCCGCGGGCCAGCGCGATGCGCAGCATGACCGCCATGACCAGCGCCACCGCGCCGGCGACAGCCCAGCCGTCGACGGCCGCACGCGTCTGCACCAGGCAGACACCGATCAGGAAGGCGAGCGCATTAATCCTCATGGCATTCCATGATGCCAATTGGATTACCGTTAAGCCAGTGCCGGCGGCACGCTGAACATGCACCCGTCCCGATCCGCACCCTGCCCGCCTGCTCGCCGCCGCCAACGATGGCGCGGCACCGACACAAACGGCAACACGCCCGCCGCGAACCCGGACCGGCCTGCCGCATCTGACGCTGGCTGCGCGCCCGCATGCAGCTGCTAGACTTCGCCGGCCCGACCCATCATGCGCAAGACACTCAAGCGGTTTCTTCCCGACCACGAATCAGTCAGCTCGAATCGCTGGCTGCGACCGTTCGCGTCCACGCTGCTGCATCCGCGGCTGTGGCATCTGAACCGGCATTCGGCGGCAGGCGCGGTCGCGGTAGGCATGTTCTGCGGGCTGATCCCCGGGCCGCTGCAGATGATGGGCGCGGCGATCTGCTGCGTGCTGTTCCGGGTGAACCTGCCCCTGGCGCTGATCACCACGCTTTACAGCAATCCGCTGACGATCGTGCCGCTGTACGTGCTCGCCTTCGGCATCGGCAGCGTGATCCTGGGGAACGGGGACTTCGACTTCACCCCGCCGCCGGACCTGGTGGGCATGAATCCGGCAGTGTGGATCGCAGACCTCGCCGGCTGGGCGTCCTCGCTGGGCAAGCCGCTCTTCGTCGGGCTGATCGTGCTCGCCGCCAGCCTGTCGATGCTGTCCTACCTGGCGGTGCGCTGGGGATGGCGGCTGTGGCTGATCCGCCAGTGGCGGCGGCGCGCGCTCAGGCGGTGAGCATCGCCCCCCCGCGGAGCATCGGCCGCGCCGGAGCGGCTCTAGCGGGCTACGTCTTCAGGACAGCCGGCCGTCGCACAGGCGCAGCGTGCGCTGCGCTCTGGCCGCGAGCGTCTCGTCGTGGGTGACGATGACGAAGCTGGTCGCCAGGCGCTCGTTGAGCGACAGCATCAGGTCGAACACCGCCCCGGCGGTGCGGCGATCGAGGTTGCCGGTGGGCTCGTCGGCCAGCACGCAGGCCGGCTGGGTCACCAGCGCACGCGCGATCGCCGCGCGCTGGCGCTCCCCGCCCGACAGCTCGCCCGGCGCATGGTCGAGGCGGTGCGACAGCCCGACCTCGCCCAGCATCTGCGCCGCGCGTTCGTCCGCCTCGGCGCGCGGGACGCGGCGGATGTACAAGGGCATGGCGACGTTCTCCAGCGCGCTGAACTCCGGCAGCAGGTGGTGGAACTGGTACACGAAGCCAAGCGACTCGTTGCGCAGCCGCCCGCGCGCGGTTTCCGACAGCCCGGAGAAGTCCTGCCCCATCAGGCGCACGCTACCGGCGCTGGGCACGTCGAGACCGCCGAGCAGGTGCATCAGCGTGCTCTTGCCCGAGCCGGAGGCGCCGACGATGGCGATGCGTTCGCCGCGCGCGACGCTCAGGCTCACGCCGTCCAGCACCCGCACCGCCTCGGCGCCCTCGCGGAAATGCTTGCTCAGCCCGTCGCAGGCCACCACCGGCTGCGCCACCGCGGCGGCCGGGAAGGAAGTGCGGTCACTCATAGCGCAGGGCCTCCGCCGGGTTCACCCGCGACGCGCGCCAGCTCGGATACAGCGCGGCAAGCAGGGTCAGCACGAAGGACACCGACACGATCGAGGTCACGTCGGCCGGCAGCACCTTCGAGGGCAGTTCGTTGATGTAATAGATTTCCTTGTTCCACAGCGTGGCGCCGGTCAGGGTCTCGAGCGCGGGAATCACCACGTCGAGGTTGTTGGCGATCGCCAGCCCGCCGATCACCCCCGCGGCGAGGCCGACCAGGCCGATGATCGAGCCCTGCAGCACGAAGATGCCCATGATCGAGGCCGGGCTCGCGCCCAGGGTGCGCAGGATGGCGATGTCCGCGTACTTCTCCTGCACCGCCATCACCAGCGTGGACACGATGTTGAAGGCCGCCACCGCGACGATCAGGAACAGGATGAGGGTCATCATCGTCTTCTCCAGCGCCACCGCGCGGAAGAAGTTGGCGTGGCTGCGCGTCCAGTCAGCCACCACCAGCCCGGGCTCGCTGATGCTCATCGCCAGTTCGCGCGCCACCCGCGGCGCGGCGAACAGGTCGTCGAGCTTGAGGCGCACACCGCTCACCGCATCGCCCAGCCGGTACAGCGCCTGCGCATCGGCGACGTGCACCAGCGCCAGACTCGAGTCGTACTCGTACATGCCGGCCTCGAAGATGCCCACGACCTCGAACTGCTTGACCCGCGGCAGCACCGCCGCCGGCGTGACCAGGCCCTGGGGCGCGATCAGCGTCACCTTGTCGCCCATCTGCACGCGCAGCGCGGCGGCGAGGTCGCGGCCGAGCACGATGCCGAAGCGCCCGGCCTCGAGCGCGGCGAAGTCGCCTGCCTTCATGTAACGGCCGAAGTCGGCGACCTTGTCTTCCTCGGCGGGGATCACGCCGCGCACGATGGTGCCGCGCACGCCCTGGTCGAAGGACAGCATGCCCTGTTCCTGCACGTAGGGCGCCGCCGCCTGCACCGAGGGATGGCGCAGCGATTCGTCGGCGACCTGCTGCCAGGCGAGCAGCCCGCCGTCGACGCTCTGCACCTGCACGTGTGAGGCCACGCCAAGGATGCGGGTGCGCAGCTCCTCCTGGAAGCCGTTCATGACCGACAGCACGACGATCAGCGCGGCCACGCCGAGCGCGATGCCGAACATCGACACCAGGGAGATGAAGGAGATGAAGCGGTTGCGCCCTTGCGCCCGCTTGCGCGAGCGCGTGTAGCGCAGACCGACGAGAAATTCGTAAGGCATCGACACCGGCCGTCCCGAGTTCTTTTTTTTCGACAAGGGCGGCATTGTGCCCGGGGACGCGCCGGCAGGCGACACCAAAGCGCATGTGAATGTAAATCGTGGGCGGATGCGGCCACGAAGCCGATGCTCCGGGGGCGTCGCCACCCGACGCCATGGTCATCACTGGCGGTCGCTTGAAATTCATGAAAGACTGCTGTTCCGATCACGTCATCATCAACGGGATCCATGCTGGCGCAGTCGCAATCCCCGTCCGGTCGCCTCCGCGGCTTGCCCCGCCGCGGAACCGCTGCCTGGCTGATCCTCGCCATCAGCCTGGGGGTGACGCTCGCGCTCTGGCAGTACCTCGACCGGCATGTCACGGAACGTGCCCGCGACCGCTTCACCCACCTCGCCGGAGCGACCCGCGACCTCCTCGTCTCGCGCATGCAGGCGCACGAGCAGGTGCTGCGCGGCGCCGCCGCACTCTTCGCGGCGAGCGACCACGTCAGCCGCGCGGAATGGAAGGCCTACGTCGCCG
The DNA here is from genome assembly GCA_029982755.1 of Rhodocyclaceae bacterium. Taxonomy (GTDB): domain Bacteria; phylum Pseudomonadota; class Gammaproteobacteria; order Burkholderiales; family Rhodocyclaceae; genus Thauera. The sequence goes on along the minus strand of JARRBR010000008.1, from coordinate 21,106 downwards.
CGCTCGATCTCGAGGAGGCCCTGCCGGGCGTGCTCGGCGCAGGCTTCACCGAGATCGTGCCTGCCGGGCGCCTCGAGGCGCATGTCGCCGCAGTCCGTGCCGAGGGCTTTCCGGACTACCGCATTCATCCCGAGGGCGTGCGCGACCCCTACAGCGGCGTGGTGTACCTCGAGCCCTTCGACGACCGCAACCAGCGCGCCTTCGGTTACGACATGTACGCGGAGCCGGTGCGACGCGAGGCGATGGAGCGTGCGCGCGACAGCGGCCGGCCCGCGCTGACCGCGAAACTGGTGCTGGTCCAGGAGTATGGCAGCGATGTGCAGCCCGGCTTTCTGATCTATCTACCCATCTACCAGCGCGCCGCCGAGCCCGCGACCATCGATGAACGCCGTGCGACGCTGCGCGGCTTCGTCTACAGCCCCTTCCGTGCCCACGACACCATGGAGCGCATCTTCGCCGGCGGCCCCCGCGGGATCGACATCGAGCTCTTCGACAGCGAGATCGCCGACGCCGGGCTGCTGTTCGCCTCGGCTCGACGCAACGGCGCCGCACGCTTCGTGGTCACCCACTGCATCGAGGTCGCCGGCAGGCCCTGGGTGGCGCGCTTCAGCAGCACGCCCGAGTTCGAAGCCAGCCAGGCGAGCACGGAACCGGTCCTGATCCTGGCCGGCGGGGGTGCGCTGAGCCTGATGCTGTTCGGCTTCACCCAGGCCGGCGCGCGCCATCGCCGCCGCCTGCAGGCCATCGCGGCGAGCCTGGCGCACAGCCGCGACGAGTTCCGCACCCTGGTCGAGAACGTCCCCGGCGTGGTGTTCCGCAGCCAGATCGACGCGCCGTGGGCGGTGATCCACATCAGCCAGGGTATCGAAGCCCTCACCGGCGCGACGCCGGAAGAGTTCATGTCGGCCCGGGTGGCGTTCGGCGACTTCATCCTCCGCGAGGACTTCACGGCCATCGAGGACGCCATCCGGACGGCGCTGGAGCGGCACACCAGCTACGAGGTGGAATACCGGATGCGCGCGCGCAACGGCCAGACGCATTGGGTCAGCGAGCGCGGCCGGGTCTATGTCGACCGCTACGGCAAGCCGCTGTGGCTGGACGGCGTCATCATCGAAATCACCGAGCGCAAGGAGGCCGAGGAAGCGATCCGCAACCTGGCCTTCGTGGACACCCTCACCCATCTGCCCAACCGCCGCTTCCTGCTCGACCGCCTGCGCCAGGGCGTGGCGAACAGCCGCCGGCACGGCCGCCATGGCGCGCTGCTCTTCATCGACCTCGACCACTTCAAGTCGATCAACGACAGCTACGGCCACGAGGCCGGCGACAAGTTGCTGTGCGAAGTCGCGCAGCGGCTGCGGCAGAGCATGCGCGAGGGCGACACCGTCGCCCGCCTGGGTGGCGACGAGTTCGTCGTGATGCTGGAGGATCTGGGCGAAACCGGGGAGGAGGCCTGCGAGAAGGGCGCCGCGATCGGCGAGAAGATCCTGGCCGCGCTCAACGAGCCCTTCCTGATCGCCGGCGAACACCACCGCAACACCCCGAGCATCGGCGTGGCCTGCTTCGGCAGCGAGGACGAGCGCGCCGAGGACCTGCTGCGGCGCGCCGATGCGGCGATGTATCGGGCCAAGGCCGCGGGCCGCAACCGGCTCGAGACCAACGGCGGAAGCCCGCGTTAGCGTTTCCCGCGCCGGGCGCCTTCCTGCCGGCTGCTCCCCGCCCGTGCGCCCTCGTGCCGGCCCCCCTGCTTGCCGGCCCGTTCCTTCCGCTCCGCCCCCCTTGGCGGACCGGCCTTGTGCGCGCCTTCCTGCTTCCCGCAGGGCGTGGCCACGGCCGCCGGCTGATGCCGAGGCACCAGGCAGTTGGGTCCATTGCCGATCAGGTCCGCCCGTCCCATGCGCATCAGCCCCTCGCGCAGGATCGGCCAGTTCTCCGGGTCGTGCCAGCGCAGGAAAGCCTTGTGCAGCTTGCGGATCTTGCCGGCGCGCGCTGTCTCGACCACTTCCGAATCCGCCGACACCTTCTTCAGCGGGTTCTTGCGCGAGTGGTACATCGTGGTCGCCAGCGCCATCGGCGTGGGCAGGAAGGTCTGCACCTGGTCGAGGCGGAAGTTGTGCTTCTTCAGCCACAGCGCCAGGTTCAGCATGTCCTCGTCGGTCGTCCCCGGATGCGCGGCGATGAAGTACGGCACCAGATGCTGCTTCTTGCCCGCCTGCGCCGAGAACTTCTCGAACATCTGGCGGAACTCCTCGTAGGCGCCGATGCCCGGCTTCATCATCTTGGAGAGCGTGTTCTCCTCGGTGTGCTCGGGCGCGATCTTGAGCAGGCCGCTGACGTGGTGGGTGACGAGTTCCTTCACGTACTCGGGCGAGCGCACCGCGAGGTCGTAGCGCAGGCCCGAACCGATGGTGATGCGCTTGATGCCCGGCACCGCCCTCGCCTTGCGGTAGAGCTCGACCAGCGACGAATGGTCGGTGTTCAGGTTCTCGCAGATACCCGGATACACGCACGACAGGCGCCGGCAGTTCTCCTCGATCGCCTTGCTCTTGCACGCCATGCGGTACATGTTGGCGGTGGGCCCGCCGAGGTCGGTGATGTGGCCCTTGAAGTCCGGCGACTTGTCACGGATCTCCTCGATCTCGTGGATGATCGATTCGTGCGAGCGGCTCTGGATGATGCGGCCCTCGTGCTCGGTGATCGAGCAGAAGGTGCAGCCGCCGAAGCAGCCGCGCATGATGTTGATCGAGAACTTGATCATGTCCCAGGCCGGAATGCGCGCATCGCCGTAGCTCGGGTGCGGCGCACGCGCGAAGGGCCGGTCATAGACGAAATCCATCTCGGGCGTGGTCAGCGGCACCGGCGGCGGGTTGATCCACACGTCGCGCGCCCCCGGGCCCTCGCCGTGGCACTGCACCAGCGCACGCGCGTTGCCCGGATTGGATTCGAGGTGGAACACGCGCGAGGCGTGGGCGTACATCACCAGGTCGTCCTTCACCTGCTCGTAGGACGGCAGGCGGATCACCGTGTGTGCGCGGTCGGCACGGCGCGCGGCGACGCGCTCGGCAGCGGGCACGATGCGTACCGGCTGCGCGCCGTCGGCCGTCGCTTTGGGCGCGGCGGAGGCCGGCTCCATGGCGTAGGGGTCGGGATGCGCATCGATACGGCCCGGCTTGTCCAGCGCCAGCGAATCGGTTTCGTGCCATTCGTCGGAAGGCCGCCAGCCCGGCTTGACCATGAAGGCGGTGCCGCGCAGGTCGCGGATGGCCTCGATCGGCTCGCCGGCCGCGAGGCGCCGGGTCAGCGCCACCAGCGCGCGCTCGGCATTCCCGAACAGCAGGATGTCGGCCTTGGCGTCGGGCAGCACCGAACGCCTGACCTTGTCCGACCAGTAGTCGTAATGCGCGATGCGGCGCAGGCTGGCCTCGATGCTGCCGATCACGATCGGCGTGCCCGGATAGGCCTCGCGCGCGCGCTGGGCATAAACCGTCACCGCGCGGTCGGGCCGCTTGCCGGCCTCGGCGTTGGGCGTGTAGGCGTCTTCTGAGCGGATCTTGCGGTCCGAGGTATAGCGGTTGACCAGCGAGTCCATGTTGCCGGCGGTGATGCCGAAATACAGCCGCGGCCGGCCGAGCTCGCGGAAGGGCTCGGCCGAGTGCCAGTCGGGCTGGCTGAGGATGCCGACACGAAAGCCGTGCGCCTCCAGCAGGCGCCCGACCAGCGCCATGCCGAAGCTCGGGTGGTCGATGTAGGCGTCGCCGGTGACGAGGATGACGTCGCATTCGTCCCAGCCGAGCGCGTCCATTTCGGCGCGCGACATGGGCAGGAAGGGGGCCGCGCGATAGCCGGCGACAGCACCGGAGACGATGCTGGGGACCGTGGTTTCGCCAGCGGAAGGCGCAAGGGGAAGACTGGAGTGTGAACGCATGATGGGCGCCATTGTATCGGCCGGGGCGAGCCGGATTGCCAACTTCGACAGGGGGCGACCGCGGACATTCCCGCCGCGGTGCGCCCGCCTTCACCACAGACGCGGATCGGGCCGATACTCGACGCGCCGGGTGGCGACCCTGCGCGCGTCGGCGTGCGCAGGATTCATCAGGTAGTTCCACCCCACCGGCACCACGACCGAGGGCACGCGCAGCAACAGGGACGCCCCGCGCGTCAGCCAGTCGTCACCGATGCGCTGCGAGGGTGCCCGGCCCACAGACCAGTCCACATTGTCCGCATCCCATCCCTCGGGGGGCTCGATGGTCCCGGCCGCAGCGAGCACGGCAGCGGGCAGCGTGACCTCGACCGCGACCATCCCGCGCGGGGGGCGCAGCGGCGTGTGTACGCGCTTCTCGAGTTGCGCCAGCGCGAGGCTGTCGGCGAGATGGATCACCGCCTTGCCGACGCTCGTCCACCGCCCGCCAACGGCGGCCGCGCCGTTGCCCGCACAGGGGAAATCCTCGGCGGCGCACAACACGGCGCCCGTTTCCAGATCGATCCAGTCCTGCGCGAGCCGCCACAGCGTGGCCGTGCGCACGGCCATCAGGCGACCGTACCGGCCATGATGCGGCGCAGGGCGTTGACCACCGCCTGGTGGCCGGGCGTGGTCGCCAGCAGTTCGATCGGGATTGCCCCGCCGAGCACCGGCACGGGCGTCGCCAGCCATTCGCGGGCCGCGCCCTCGTCACCGAATACATGCGTTGCCGCACGTTCGACCTCGATCAGGCGCGCGAGGCGGTCGGAGTCGTCCTGCGACAGGGGCTTGCCCTCGCGCACGCGACGGTCGTAGGTCGCCGGCGCCACGCCGAGCAGCTGCGCGAGGCTGCGTCCGCTGCGGCCGAAACGATGGGCGAAGGCATCGACCGAGCCGGTCTCGAAGCCCTCGCGCACCATGCGGTCGCGCTCGAGCGCGGTGGCCGCGTGCAGGTAGCGCTCTACGCTGGCACCGCCCGCATCGGCGGACCCGCCGCGAATGCCATACACCACACCGGATTCACCCACCGCACGGGAAGACTTGATGCCTGCCATCTCGCTCACCTGATTCACAACATTGAATCAATTGAAGGCTTTCGAGACCGTGCTGTCAAGGCGGACGCGGGCCGGTCCTGCCCGCGGCGTCGGCGACCGCACGTGCTAGACTCGCCCCGCTTTCCACCACGTCCTGCCGATGACTCTCCAGCTTTTCATTCCCGGGCTGCTGTGGCCCGTCGCCTCGCTGCTCGGGCCCGCCTCCGGGCTCGCGCTCGACGGCCTCGCCGCCCTGCTCGGCCGAGGCCGGCGGCACGTGGGTGAATTCGAGCCCGGCGATCGCCAGCTGGCCCGCCTGTTCGGTCTCGAGGCGGCGCCGCTGCCGCTTGCCGCGCTGCGCCGCCTCGGCGAGGCCGACGCGCCAGCGCAGGAACCCGGCGTGCACTGGCTGTGCGCCGACCCGGTCAACCTGTCCTTCGCGCGCGAGCATCTGCTGCTGCAGGCCTTCCCCGAGGGCGAGCTCGATTCGGCGGAATCCGCCGCGCTGATCGCCGCGCTCAACGAGGTCTTCGCCGATCTCGGCCGCTTCGAGGCCTGCGCCCCGAACCGCTGGTACCTGCGCCTGAACGCGCCGACCGAGGTGGCGCTGTACCCGCTGGACGACGTCATCGGCCGGCCGATCAAGCATTTCCTGCCCGAAGGCGCGGATGCGAGGCTGTGGCAGCGCACGATGAACGAAGCGCAGATCGTGCTGCACAACCACGCCATCAGCCGCGCCCGTGAGGACGGCGGGCGGCGGCCGGCCAACAGCCTGTGGCTGTGGGGCGCCGGCACGCTCACCCTGCCCCTCAGGCCGCCGGCCGCCGCCGTGCAGGCCCGCGACCCGCTCGGTGTGGGCCTTGCCCGCGCCGCCGGCGTGCCGGTCCGGGCACCGGATCTCGCCGCGGCGCTGGCGCAGGACACCCTGGTGGTGCTAGACGCACTGCAAAAACCCGCCCAGCAGCTCGACCTCGACGCCTGGCGCCGGGGCCTGGAGGCGCTGGAACGCGACTGGTTCGCCCCCCTCGCCGACGCCGCGCAGCGCGGCCGGATCGACACGCTGCGCATCCTCGCCCCCGGCGACCGCGGCACGCTCACACTCGAGCTGCGCCGCAGCGAGCGCTGGAAGTTCTGGCGCAAACCCCATTCCTTCGAGGTGCTGCTGAAGTCCGTCGCCCCGGCGCCGATGACGGCCCCGGAGGCCCCGCCCCAGTCCCAGCAGCCCCAGCCGCCCATGGCCCCGCCCCACGACCGATGACCCGCATCCAGTCCCGCACCGTCCCGCAGCAGGCCTTCACCCGCCTTGCCGACGCCGGCCTGCATCCCCTGCTCGCCCGCCTCTACGCCGCGCGCGGCATCGCCCGCGCCGACGAGCTCGACACCAGCCTGAAGAACCTGCTGCCGCCCAAGGCGCTCACCGGCACCACGGAAGCCGCGATCCTGCTCGCCGACGCGATCGAGGCCGGCGCGCGCATGGTCATCGTCGCCGACTACGACTGCGACGGCGCCACCGCCTGCGCGGTCGGCGTGCGCGCGCTGCGCGCCTTCGGCGCCGACGTGCATTACCTGGTGCCGGACCGCGTGACCCTGGGCTACGGCCTCACCCCGGCGATGGTCGAGATCGCCGCGCGCCTGGAGCCCGAAGTGCTGATCACCGTCGACAACGGCATCGCCAGCGTCGAGGGCATCGCCGCCGCGCGCGCCCACGGCATGGCCACGGTGATCACCGATCACCACCTGCCCGGTGACGTGCTGCCCGAGGCCGACGTGATCGTGAACCCCAACCAGCCCGGCTGCGACTTCCCCAGCAAGGCACTGGCCGGCGTGGGCGCGATGTTCTACACCATGCTCGCGCTGCGCGCCGAGCTGCGCGAGCGCGGCGCCTTCGCCGGCGGCAAGGAGCCCAACCTCGCCGACCTGCTCGACCTGGTCGCCCTCGGCACCGTGGCCGACGTGGTCAAGCTCGACCGCAACAACCGCATCCTGGTCGCGCAGGGCCTCGCCCGCATGCGCGCCGGGCGCATGCAGCCGGGCATCCGCGCGCTGTTCGCACTCGCCGGGCGCGATCCGGCGCGTGCCAGCACGATGGACCTCGGCTTCATGATCGGGCCGCGCCTGAACGCCGCCGGGCGCCTGTCGGACATGAGCCTGGGCATCGAATGCCTGATCACCGACGACGCCGGGCGCGCGATGAACATTGCCCAGGAACTCGACAAGCTCAACCGCGAGCGCCGCAGCATCGAGGCCGGAATGCAGGAAGAGGCGCTGGCGCGCCTGGCAGGATTCGACGCCGGCAACCGGGCCACCGTGGCGCTGTTCGAGCCCGACTGGCACCAGGGCGTGATCGGCATCGTCGCTGGCCGCATCAAGGAACGCCTGCACCGGCCGACGATCGCCTTCGCACGCGCCAACGATGGCGAGCTCAAGGGCTCCGGGCGCTCGATCCCCGGCCTGCACCTGCGCGACGCGCTCGACCTCGTCACCAAGCGCCACCCCGAGCTCATTGTGCGCTTCGGCGGCCACGCCATGGCCGCCGGCCTGACCATCCGCGAATCGGAACTCGCGCGCTTCGACGAAGCCTTCGAGGAGGTGGTGAGCGAGCTGCTCGAACCCGCCCAGCTCGAGCGCCGCATCGAGACCGACGGCAGCCTCGAGTCCGGCTACTTCGCACTCGACGCCGCGCGCATGCTGGACAACGAGATCTGGGGCCAGGGCTTCCCGGCCCCCGTCTTCGACGACGTGTTCCGCGTCGAGCGCCAGCGCCTGCTGAAGGACAAGCACCTCAAGCTCGAGCTATCGCGCGGCGGCGCGCGCTTTGATGCGATCCGATTCAACCACGCCGAAGGCGCAGCCGGCCAGATCCACGCGGCCTTCCGCCTCGGCGTCAACGAGTACAACGGCGTCGCCAGCGTGCAGCTGATGCTGGAGCATTTCGAGGCCGCCTGAGCGCCGGGCACACGCATGGACGACTGGCGGATCCCGGCTTCCACCCTGCGCTGGTTGGACAGCGTGCCGACCACGCACGGGGTCGCGGTGCTGATGCGGCATTCGGTACGCGACCCGCTCGCCGCGGGCGACCTTGGCTACGACAGGGCGCTCAACGCAGCCGGCGTGGAACTCGCCCACACGCTCGGCCACCGCCTGCGCGGGCGATTGCGCAGCCTGCACACGAGCCCGCTGCAGCGCTGCATGCACACGGCGGAGGTCTTCGCCCGCGTCGCCGAAATCGCACCAACGATCATCGTCGATCACATGCTCGGCGACCCCGGCGCCTGGGTCGTGGACCGCCAGCTCGCCGGCGAGAACTGGAAGCGACTCGGCAGCGAGGGCATCATGGCCCAGCTCGCCACCACCGACGAGGACCTGCCCGGCACCCTGCCGGCCCGCGTCGGCGCACAGCGGCTGGCGGACCACATGCTGGGCATCGCCCGGGGCCGGCCCGGACTCCACGTCTTCGTCACCCACGACATCCTGCTCGCGGTCGCCGCTGCCCGCTTCCTCGGCCCTCCCGCCGGCCCGCCGCGCTGGCCGCGCTATCTGGAGGCCGCGTTCTTCTGGCATGCGGAGGACGGCCTTCATGTCGCCTACCGCGACATGCATCGCGCCGGCCTCGACGGCGCACGCTGAGCCGCACCCGGGAACATCCGCGCGCGCCTGCGCTCCAACCCGCCAAACGTAGAAGAATCGCGACAGCGTCATGAGCGCCGCCGCGACATCCACGCCCGCTTGCCGAAGTTGCGCGGAGGAGACCGGACGCGCAGGCATGCGAGGCCGACCGAGCCTGAAGGGAGCACGCCATGAGCACTGTCGCCCGGTTCCAGATCGATCACGTCCGTTTTCTCGACCCGCAGGGCGAGGCGCTCGGGCCGCCCGCCTCGCTACCCGATTTCGCCCGCGATCCGGCGCAGCTCGTGCCGCTGTATCGCGCGATGTATCTCACCCGAACCTTCGACGCCAAGGCCATCGCGCTCCAGCGCACCGGCAAGCTGGGCACCTTCGCCTCGGCCCTGGGCCAGGAAGCGATCGGGGTCGGCGTCGCCAGCGCGATGCGGCCCGAGGACGCGCTTTTCCCCTCCTACCGCGAGCATGGCGCGCAGTTCGTGCGCGGCTTGCGCATGGATGAATGCCTGCTGTACTGGGGTGGCGACGAGCGTGGCAGCGACTTCTCGGTACCGCGCCAGGACTTCCCCATCTGCGTACCGATCGCCACCCAGGTCTGCCATGCCGCCGGCGCGGCCTACGCCTTCAGGCTGCGTCGGGAGCCGCGCGTGGCGGTTAGCTTCCTCGGCGACGGCGCCAGCTCCAAGGGCGACTTCTACGAGGGCATGAATTTCGCCGCGGTGTGGAAGGCGCCGCTGGTCATCGTCGTCACCAACAACCAGTGGGCGATCTCGGTGCCGCGCAGCGCACAGACCGCATCCGCCACGCTGGCACAGAAGGCGATCGCCGCCGGGATCGAGGGCGTGCAGGTCGACGGCAACGACGTGGTCGCCGTGCATCACGTCGCACGGCAGGCCATCGACAAGGCCCGCGCGGGCGACGGCCCGACCCTGATCGAGGCGCTGAGCTACCGCCTCGGCGACCACACCACCGCCGACGACGCCTCGCGCTACCGCGACCCTGCCGTCGTGCAGGAGCAATGGTCCTTCGAGCCCCTGACCCGGCTGCGCAACCATCTGGTGAGGCTCGGCGCCTGGGGGCCGGACAAGGAGGAGGCGCTCGCCCGCGAATGCGCGGAAAAGGTCAATGCGGCGGTCGAAGCCTACCTCGGAGTGCCGCCGCCCGGCGTCGGCGCAATGTTCGACCACCTGTATGCGGAGCTGCCGCGGGCGCTCGCCACCCAGCGCGAGACGGCGCTGCGCTTCGCCCCCACGGCTGACCGCGAACACCACGGAGGCGACCATGGCTGAGATCACCCTTGTCGAGGCGGTCAACCTCGCGCTCGCCCATGAGATGGCGCGGGACCCGGCGGTCGTGCTGCTCGGAGAGGACATCGGCAACAACGGCGGCGTGTTCCGCGCCACGGTCGGGCTGCAGCAGCGCTTCGGCGCCGAACGCGTCATCGACACCCCGCTGGCCGAGAGCGCGATCGCGGGCACCGCCATCGGCATGGCGGCGATGGGGCTGAGGCCGGTAGCGGAGATCCAGTTCTCCGGCTTCCTCTATCCGGCCCTGGACCAGCTGATCAACCACGCCGGGCGCCTGCGCAACCGCAGCCGCGGCCGCCTCGCCTGCCCGCTGGTGCTGCGCACGCCCTGCGGCGGCGGCATCCATGCACCCGAGCACCATTCGGAGAGCCCCGAGGCGATCCTCGCCCACACCCCCGGGCTGCGCGTGGTGATGCCGTCCTCGCCGGCGCGTGCCTACGGCCTGCTGCTGGCGGCGATCCGCGATCCCGACCCGGTGATGTTCCTCGAGCCCACCCGGCTCTACCGCCTGTTCCGCCAGCCGGTCGAGGACGACGGCGAGGCCCTGCCGCTGGACGTCTGCTACACCCTGCGCAGCGGCAGCGACCTGACGCTGGTGAGCTGGGGAGCGATGCTGCACGAGACCCAGGCCGCCGCCGACGTCCTCGCCGCCGAGGGCGTCAGCGCCGAGGTCATCGACCTCGCCACCCTCAAGCCGCTGGACATGGACACCATCCTCGAGTCGGTCGCCCGCACCGGGCGCTGCGTCATCGTGCACGAAGCCGCGCGCACCGCCGGGCTGGGCGCGGAGATCGCTGCCAGCCTCGCCGAGGAAGGGCTTTACTCCCTGCTCGCACCGGTGCAGCGCGTCACCGGCTACGACACGGTGATGCCCCTGTCCCGACTCGAATACCAGTACCTGCCGAGCGTCGAACGCATCGTCGCCGCGGCCAGAAAGACCCTGGAGGCATCATGAAGATCTTCAAGCTGCCCGATCTGGGCGAGGGCCTGCAGGAGGCCGAGGTCGTCGAGTGGCACGTCGAGGTCGGCGACGAGGTGGCGGTCGACCAGCCGCTGGTGGCGGTGGAGACCGCCAAGGCGATCGTGGATATCCCCTCGCCGCACGCCGGTCGCATCGCCCGCCTGTACGTCGAAGCCGGCAAGCTGGTGCATGTGGGTGCACCGCTGGTGGGCTTCGAGAGCGGCGCGAGCGAGGCCGACAGCGGCACCGTGGTGGGCGAGATGCAGGTCGGCGGCGAGGTCAGGACCGAAGCGCCCGCAGCCATCGCTCCCGCCGCGGCCTCGGCCGGCGGGGGCGCAGCCGCTGCCCGCGGCGCGATCCGCGCCACACCGGCGGTGCGCGCGCTCGCCCGCCAGCTGAAGGTCGAACTGGAGATGGTCACGCCCTCGGGCGCGGACGGCGTCATCACCACCGCCGACGTGCACCGGGTGGCGAAGATCCTGGCCGAGGTCGGCCCCGCCGAGACCCTGCGCGGCGTGCGCCGGGCGATGGCGCAGAACATGGCCCTGGCGCAGAGCGAGGTCGCCGCCGCCACCGTCATCGACGATGCCGACATCCATGCCTGGGCGCCGGACGCCGACATCACCATCCGCCTCATCCGTGCCCTGGTGGCAGGCTGCCGCGCCGAGCCCGCGCTCAACGCCTGGTACGAGAGCCACACCATGGGGCGCCGCCTGGTCAGCCGCATCGACGTCGGCATCGCGCTCGACCTGCCCGAGGGCCTGTTCGTGCCGGTGCTGCGCGACGTCGCCGCGCGCGACGCCGCCGACCTGCGCGCCGGGCTGGAGCGCATGCGGGCCGACGTGGCCGCACGCAGGATTCCCGCGGAAGAGTTGCGCGGCAACACCATCACGCTGTCCAACTTCGGCATGATCGGCGGCAAATACGCGTCGCCCATCGTGCTGCCGCCCACGGTCGCCATCCTCGGCGCGGGCCGGGTGCATGAGCAGGTGCTGGCGGTCCAGGGCAAGCCGGCGGTGCGCCGGGTGCTCCCGCTCAGCCTCTCCTTCGACCATCGCGTGGTCACCGGCGGCGAGGCTGCACGCTTCCTGAAGGCGGTGATCGAGGACCTGCAGCAGGCGGCCTGATGCACTCGCCTGCAGGCTTCGGCCGGCTGCCGCTATAATGCACGGTTTCCCAGATTCAGCCGGAGCCGCAGCCATGGAAGCCGAACGCCAGAACGCCATCGCCGAAAAACTCGCCGACCTCGCCGCCCGCGGTCGCGAACTACGGAGGTATCTTTGACTACGATGTGAAGGCATCGAAGCTCGAAGAAGTCAATCGCGCGCTGGAAGACCCGGCGGTCTGGAACAACGCCGAACGCGCCCAGGAGCTCGGCAAGGAAAAGCGCCAGCTCGAGGACGTGGTGCTGACGCTGCAGCAGATCGACGCGCAGTCGCGCGACCTCAAGGATCTCTATGAGCTCGCCGAAGCCGAGGACGATGACGACACCTTCGAGGCGGTCGAGGCCGACCTCGTCGAGCTGCAGGGCGCGATCGAGAAGCTCGAGTTCCGCCGCATGTTCAGCAACCCGATGGACCCCAACAACTGCTTCATCGAGATCCAGGCCGGCGCCGGCGGCACCGAGGCCCAGGACTGGGCGGGCATGCTCGAGCGCATGTACCTGCGCTACGGCGAAAAGAAAGGCTTCACCGTCGAGCTGATGGAAGAGACCGAGGGCGAAGTCGCCGGCATCAAGAACTGCACGATCAAGTTCTCCGGCGAGTACGCATACGGCTACCTGCGCACCGAAACCGGCATCCACCGCCTGGTGCGCAAGTCGCCCTTCGACTCCAACGCCCGCCGCCACACCAGCTTCACGTCGGTGTTCGTGTATCCGGAGGTTGACGACTCGATCGAGATCGAGATCAACCCCGCCGACCTGCGCATCGACACCTACCGCGCCTCCGGCGCCGGCGGCCAGCACATCAACAAGACCGACTCCGCGGTGCGCATCACCCACGAACCGACCGGCATCGTCGTGCAGTGCCAGAACGACCGCTCGCAGCACAAGAACAAGGCCGAGGCCATGTCGATGCTGAAGGCGCGCCTGTACGAGGCCGAACTGCGCAAGCGCCAGTCGGAGCAGCAGAAGCTGGAAGACTCCAAGAGCGACATCGGCTGGGGCCACCAGATCCGCAGCTACGTGCTCGACCAGTCGCGCATCAAGGATCTGCGTACCAACTACGAGGTCGGCAACACCCAGGCCGTGCTCGATGGTGACCTGGACGACTTCATCGCGGCGAGCCTCAAGCAGGGCGTCTGATGTATCGGGTACGAACCCGGAGTCGGACAGGGTATTCGCTCCGGCAGCTGCGGAACTCGCCCTTCGGGCTCGGACAGTCCTCGCTGCCTTCTCGAACACCCTGCCCGACTCCTGCGCCCGCAGCTCCCGGTCGCCGCCCTTGAGCACCGCCCCCTCCTTCCTCTCCGACTTTCTCGCCACCGGCGTGGATGCCGACGAAGTGCCCGAGCTCGCGGCGCTGGCCGCGGCGCGCCCGCTGCTCGACGCCTTCATCACGCTATTCCGCGGCACCGAGGCCGAAGTCCTGATGCGCCTGCTGGTGCTGCGCGAGATCGGCCGCGAGGCGGATTCGCCGCGCTGGTCGCCCGACGCACTGCGCGCGCGCTTCAGCTACCTCGATGCGGTCAAGCTCGAGACCGTGCTCAAGCGCCTGCGCGACAACGCGCTGCTGGCGATCGGCGAGGACGGCCACTACGCACTGTCGGACGTCGGCCGCAACGCGGTGGCGGCGATCGCGATGCTGCTGCGCTTCGGCGAGGAAGAGGACGCCGAGCTCGGTTTCCTGACCGCCCAGCTCGCCGGCCTGCAGGCGGTGGGCAGCATCACCGCCGAGGCCCTCGGCCACCTGCTGTCCAAGCTCAACGATCTCAGCTGGCACTTCGAGGAGGCGATCGCCTCGGGCTCCGAGTTCCGCATCCTGGACGCCCGCCGCCGCCTGTCGGCCAACGGGCGCTGGCTGGAACGCGGCACCGACATCCTCAACGCCCTGCTCGCCGACCCCGAGGTCGATTTCGACATCGCCCGCATCGCGCAGCGCATCGGGCTGGCGCAGTCGCGGCTGGCGCGGGTGGACGCGGCCTTCCAGCGCGCGCTCAACAAGATCGAGGCGCAGCGGGTGACGCTGGGCGGATCGGGCATCTCGTCCTCGGACGTCGCCGCGTGGCTGCGCAGCCTGGATGCAGGGCAGATCGCCGGGCTGGCGATCGACGCCTTCGCCGCCGTACCGGAGCTTCCGCTACTGGCCGGGGGACATGAACTGCTCGACCGTGCCGAGGCGATGCTGGAGGGCGAAGCCGCCGCCCTCGACGCGCAGGCCGGCCTGCCCCCGCCCGACACGGAGACCGCCGAGGTGACGCTTCAGGCCGAGGACCTGCGCCTGCTCGAGCATTTCACCCACCGCCTCGACGCCCTGCCCGCTCCCCAGCCGCTGCATCGGGTCATCGCCGGCGGCGGCTTCGCGCCCGCGAGCTATCGCCTGTCGCTGCTCGCACTGCTGGCCGATGGCGCGGAGGCGGGACCGGAAGACGGCCCGGTCGGCAGCTTCATGCGGCTGCCGGTGGAGGTCGAGTTCGGCGACACCCTGACGCCTGTCGGCGAGGACGAGATCGCCGCTGCGACACTTGGCGAGGTCCGTCCGCGCCAGCCGGCGACGCCCACGGCAGCCCCCCAGCAACAACCCGCCGGCTGAGCACCCCGGCTTCCAACGCCACGCGCCACCATGGAATTCGAACTCAAGACCCTCACCGCGCGTCTGCTCGCCCAACGGTGCCTGCCGCGCAGCGACAAGCTGGTGCGGCGCGCGCTGGTGGACGAGACCTTCCGCCACGAGCTCGACCGCCGTCTCGCCGACGTCGGCCTGCGTCTGCTCGACAATCCCTACGCCGCCCACGTCGGCGTCGCGCTCGAGTCCGAGCTCGCCGAGCCGGTGTTCGGCGCCGGGCGCGAGTACGCCGCCAGCAACATGGGCCTCACCCGCGACGAGATCGCACTGCTGGTGATCATCTGGTCCCTGATCGTGCTGCCCAAGCGCGAGCGCCAGGTCACCCGCCGCGAACTTGTCGACGACGGCCAGAGCGACCTCTTCGGCGGCGGCGACAGGCCGGTGGCGCATGGCGAGACGGTCTCCGGCACGCTGACCGAGGCCTCGCTGATCGCCGACTTCGGCCCGCGCCTCGGCGGACGCACCAAGGTGCGCAACTTCATGCTCGGCAAGCTCGCCCGCCTGGGCTTCATCGAGCGTCGCAACGGCCTGATCAGCGAGGGCCCGCTGCTCGACCTCGCGCTCGACTACCGGGTGATGGCCGACCGCATCATCCACGGCACGCTCGGCGAGTTGCTCGCCGCCGCCGGCCACGCACTGCCCGAGGCCAATGCCTTCGAACATGCCGACGTGCTGGCCGATGAGGATGCTCCCGCGGAGGACGCGTGATCACTCCCACAGCATCCGCTCCCACAGCATCCGCTCCCACAGCGTGCGTCGCCGCGGCGCGGCCACCCTGCATTTCTGTCACAAGATCCCGCTAATCCATGCCCCTGCCCCACATCGACCCCGCGCACTACGAGGAGCAGCTCGCCGCCAAGCTCGACCGCTACCGGGTCGACTTCGCCGAGTTCGCGCTCCCCGAACCGCAAGTCTTCCGCTCCGCCCCGCTGCACTACCGCCTGCGCGCCGAATTCCGCCTGTGGCACCAGGACGGGCGCATCGACTACGCGATGTTCGACAGCGCCGACCCGAAGCAGCCGATCCTGCTCGACAGCTTCCCCGCCGCCGCCGAGCCGATCGCGAGCCTGATGCCGCGCCTGCGCGACGCCATCCAGGCGAGCGAGCCGCTGCGGCGCAAGATCTTCCAGATCGAGTTCCTCGCCACCCTGAGCGGCGAGTGCCTGGTGAGCCTGGTCTACCACCGCCCGCTCGACGAGGCCTGGGAAGCCGCCGCGCGCGCGCTCGCCACCGACCTCGGCATCCAGGTCATCGGCCGCAGCCGCAAGCAGAAGATCGTGCTCGAGCGCGACTGGGTGCAGGAGGTGCTCGAGGTCGACGGCCAGCGCCTGCGCTACCAGCAGTTCGAAGGCAGCTTCACCCAGCCCAACGGTGGCGTGAACCAGCACATGCTGAGCTGGGCGCGCGCGCAGGCGAAGGCCGTGGGCGCCAGCCCGCAAGGCCCAGGGGACCTGCTCGAGCTCTACTGCGGCAACGGCAACTTCACAGTCGCGCTGGCGCCGCTGTTCGGCCGCGTGCTCGCCACCGAGATGAGCAAAACTTCGGTGCGCGCCGCCCACACCAACCTCGCCGACAACAATGTGGCCAACGTGACCATGGTGCGCATGGCGAGCGAGGAGATCAGCGACGCGCTCGCCGGCGGGCGCGAGTACCGCCGCATGGCGGGCGTCGATCTCGCCGGCTACCGCTTCTCCACGCTCTTCGTGGACCCCCCACGCGCCGGCCTGGATGACGGCACGATCGCGCTGGCGAAGGGCTTCGACAACATCCTCTACATCTCCTGCAACCCCGAGACCCTGCGCGCCAACGTCGCCGCGCTGTCGGCCACCCACCGCATCGCGGCCGCGGCGGCCTTCGACCAGTTCCCCTACACCCACCACCTCGAGTGCGGACTGCTGTTGCAGCGGCGCTGAACCTCACCGCGACCCCGGCCCATGTTCCACATCAAGACCCTCGAGCTCGTCCATTGGGATTTCTGGCGCCGCTTCTCGCTGCCGCTGGACGCGCAGATCATCACCATCGTCGGCCCCAACGGCTCGGGCAAGACCACGCTGCTCGACGCCCTGCGCACGCTGTTCGCGCTGCGCTGCTCCGGCAAGCGCGACTTCCGCCGCTACGTGCGCCGCGCCGAGCGCAGCTTCGCGTGGATCCGCGCGGTGGTCGCCAACCGGCCCGGGCACGGCGGCAGGCGTCCCTTCTTCCCCTGCCTGGCCGACGAGGTCACGCTCGCCTGTCGCATCCGCAAGGCCGGCGGCGACTGGATCCGCGACTACACCATCGTCGACGGCAACCTGCCGATCGAGGCGCTGGAGCAAACCAGCGACTGGATCGGCCTGCGCGACTACCAGAACCGCCTCGCCTGGGGCGGCCTGACGCCGGCGATCACCAAGGTGCTGGCGCTGGAGCAGGGCGACACCGACAAGCTGTGCGAATACTCGCCCAAGGCGCTGCTCGAGCTGGTGTTCGACGTCTTCGGCGACAAGGAGGTGCTGGACAACTACCAGGCCGCGCGCGAGGAACAAAAGTCGGCCGAGCGCGAACTGGGCGAGCTCGGCATCGACCTCGACCGTCTCAAGACCCAGGCCGAAGAGAAGAAGGCCGAGGCCAACCGCTTCCTGGAGTGGAAGCAGCTCGCCGACGAGACCCAGGCGCTGGCGGCCGAGATCGTGCCGCGGCTGGAGATCGCGGAGCTCGAGCGCGAGATCGCCGCCGAGCGCGAGGCCCTGCACCGCGTTGGCCGCGAGCGCAGCGAGAAGCTCGTGGAGCAGCGCGAATCCCGCCAGCGCCTGGAGATCGTGCGCAGCGAGCAGGAGGCTGCCCAGGCCGAACGCAGGCACCTGAAGGAAAGCGACACCGCCACCGAGCAGCGTTACCTCGCCGCCCACGACCGCGTGCGCGACCTGGAGAAGCTGCTCCAAGAACGCGACACCCTGCGCGCCCAGCTCGCCAGCGAGCACGGCGCGGATGCCGTCGCGCTGGAGCGGGAACACGAGGAAGCCGATGCCGCACTTGCCGCCCTGCGCCGCAGGGAGCGCGAGCTCGTCGCCGCCTTCGAGGACAGGACCGACACCCTGCGTGCCGAGCGCAACCGCGCCGGCCCGCCCGGCGACACGGAGGTCGCGCGCTTCCGCGTCAAGCTGAGCGCCGAGGGCATCGCGCACAACAGCCTCGCCGAGGTGGTGGAAGTGACCGACCCGGCGTGGCAGGCTGCGCTCGAAGCCATCCTGCGCCCCTACCGCCACCTGATCCTGCTCGAGCGCGAGGCCGACCGCCACGCCGCGTGGGCGCTCGGCGAGCGCGAGCGCTTCCGCCACTTCATCGTGCCGGAACGCGAGCCCGCGCCGCCGCCGCGGCCGACGAGCCTGGCCGAGGTGGTGGGATTCAGCGCCCCGGTGCCGCGCTGGCTGACCGATCTGCTCAACCGCATCCGCCGTGTCGAGAATGCGGAAGCCGCACGCGGGCTGCCGCGCGAGCAGGAGTGGATCACCCGCGACGGCTACCACCGCGAGAGGCGCGGCGCCCGTCACCTCGGCCGGCCGCAGGAATTCCACTTCGGCGAGCTTGCACGCCAGTCGCGCATCGCCGCGCTGCAGGACGAGATCGCCGGCCTCGACAGTCAGCTCCAGGTCCTGCGCCCCAGGCTCGACGCCGCCGCCGCAAGACTCACCACGATCCGCCAGCGCCTGCTCGGCCTGCAGTCGGCGCAACTGCTCGCCGCCAAGGCAGATACCTACGCCAGCGCCGAGGCCGAGCTCCCCGCCGCGCGCAAGGCGCTGACCGAGGCGATCGCCGAGCGCACCGAAACCCGCGGCGAGCTGGACCGCCTCGGCGAGAGGCTCAACGGCATCCAGATCGAGCTCGACCGCCGCAGCCGCGAGCTCAAGGCCATCGACCTGCGCCTGGCCGACATCGCGCGCGAGCACGGCCCGCGCCGTCACGCCCAGGCCGAGCGCATCATGAAGCTGCGCCGCCGCCGGCGCGGCATGCCCGCGCACTGGCTCGACGCCGCCGAACTCGCCCTGCTCGCCGACCGGTACGGCGGCGCGACCGGCGCCCGGCGCGAGCTCGACCGTCTGCACAGGCGCCTGGACGAAGGCGACTGGATCACCGACCCCGCGGTGCTGGTGGTGCGCGACCGCCTCGCCGCCGACGTCGCGCTGCGCGAGCGCGACTACCTCAACCGCCAGGGCTACTGCACCACCGCGCGGCTCCACACCGACAACGCGCGCGCCGCCTACATCGCCAAGCTGCGCGCCACCGTGCGCCAGTATGCGAAGAACCTGAAGGCGCTCGGCGAGCTCGCCAACCTCAGCGTCGACTGCCCCACCCCCCATCTGGAAAACGACGACCTCTCGCTCGCCCAGGCCGGGCTCGAGGTGCGCTTCGACTTCGACCGCAAGGGCGCGGTGGGCCTGAACGACGGCGAGGCCTCGGGCGGCCAGCAGGTCATGAAGTCGCTGATCCTGCTGATCGGCCTGCTGATGGACGAGTCGCGCCCGGGCGGCTTCGTGTTCATCGACGAACCCTTCGCCCACCTCGACGTCGCCAACATCGACCGCGTCGGCACCTTCCTGCGCGCCACCCGCGCCCAGTACCTGATCACCACCCCGGTCACCCACAACGCCAACGTCTTCGCCCCCGCGCAGCTCACGCTAGTCACGCGCAAGAAGCAGCCCGGCAGCGACTGGGCGCCGCCGATCGGCGTGCTGCAGCGAGCGGTGGACTGAGGCCGCACGATCATGCCCGCCGACGAGATCGCCTGGAGCGGGCCGGACGAGCACGGTATCTCCACCGCCGTGCTCGGCAAGGCCGACGCATCCAGTCTGCGCGGCCATCGCCTGCGCCGTGCGCTGGCGCCCCGGGCGCCGGACCCGGAGGTGTGGCCCGGCGCATGGCGGCGGCTGGCTGCGCAGTGGCTCAAGGGGGCCACGAGCGCGGACACACGGCTGCAGTGGGAGGCCCTGCTGCGCAAGGCCGGGGCCGAAGGTGCGAACACTGCGCTCGCCTTGTACGAGAACCTGCTCGCCCATGGCCAGATCGAGGCCGAGGAGACCCGCGACCGCGGCGGATGGAAACTGAAGCGGCTGCGCTTCACCGATCCGGCAGCGCTCCGCCGGGGTCTCGGCCTGCCCGAGCCCGATGCCGACCTGCGCGCCTGGCTGCAGCGGCGCGACACCCTCGACTACGCCGACGCCGATCTCGCCGCGGCAGCCCATGATCTCGATACCTGCGCCCCGCGGACCGCGCTGGGACGGGCCGATCTGCTCGATGCGCTGGCGCGCTGGCGCCGCGATCGGCCGACGGCCGCCACCCGGCGCGACTTTTCCCTGTTCGCGCGCGGCGACACCAAGGCGATCGGCGACGCCGACTGGACCTGGCTGGAGGAGCGCCTGGACCTCGCCGCCGACGGCATCGTCGCGCACGCGCCGCTTTTGCTCGTGCGCGCGTCTTTCGCCTGCAGCACACTGGCCGGCCGCGTCGAACTGGGCGCGCTTCCGGGTTTCATCGGCCTGCCGCCTACCGCCGTCGCGGCGATCACCGGTATCGAGCCCGCACCGCGCCGCTGGCGCCTGGTCGAGAACCGCACGGTCTTCGACAGGCTCGCGGCGAAGCTTTCCGCCGATGAAGCCCTGCTCTGGCTGCCAGGCTACCCACCCGGATGGTGGTCGAAGGCCGTGCGCCACCTGCTGCGTCTCGCGCCCGCACCGGCAGGCATCGCCTGCGACCCGGACCCGGACGGCATCGCCATCGCCATGCTTGCCGGATCGCTGTGGCAGGAATGCGGATTGTCCTGGGCGCCGGATCAGATGGACGCCGACGCCCTCGAACGCCTGCCCGCGAAGCGGGAGCTGAGCGTGCGCGATCTGGCCTTGCTGGACCGCCTGGAGAGGGACACGCTCCCCCCGGCTCTCGTCGCGCTCGCAGCGGCGATGCGTTCGAGCGGTCGGAAAGGCGAGCAGGAAGGCTTGTTCTGAAGCTCGAGCAGGCGCGCACTTCGGGGCGCAGGTGAGCCTCATACATTCCGCGTACGCCTCACCTCACTTGTGCCGGCGGCCGCGGCAATTGCCCCGCCCTGCCGGCCCTGCCACAATTACGTCTTTCGCGCCGGCGCCTTGCTGCCGCGCATCCGATTCCTCCGCATCGAACACCGAGCCATGGCCGACCAGACCAACACCCAGCCCCAGGACGAAAACCACCTGATCGCCGAGCGCCGCGAGAAACTCGCCGCCTGGCGTGCCGGTGGCCGCGCCTTCCCCAACGACTTCTCGCGCGAGAACACCGCCGGCAAGCTCGACGAGCTCTATGGCGACAAGGAGGCGGACGAACTGGAAGCCACCCCGGTGGAGGTCAAGGTGGCCGGCCGCATCATGCTCAAGCGCGTGATGGGCAAGGCGAGCTTCGTCACCATCCAGGACCTGTCGGGCCGCATCCAGCTCTACGTG
>JARRBR010000097.1 GCA_029982755.1 Rhodocyclaceae bacterium | reverse complement strand
GCCGGAACTCAACCCCGACGAGTACCTCAACCGGGATCTGAAAACCTCGATACGTTCCGGGCCGATTGCCAAGACCGCCGCCGCACTTCTCGAGAAGGCGCGCACGTGCATGGAACGCATCGCTGCGATGCCGGATCGAGTGCGGTCGTATTTCAGTCATGAGTACGTTCGGTACGCTCAGTAATTTAGCTATTTGATTGCGGGGTTAATAAAAAGAGATTTTTAATCTGGTTTCGTGTGTGCATCTTCGTTTTGTGGATAAAGTACAGCGTCGTCGAAAAAGTCACGAACTCCAGTTTGCTCGAAGAAGCTGCGCCATTGCGCCGTTTTATCGTCTATTGTGAGTTCAATATACTTGACGTCGAGGTCGGGTCTAAGAAATTTCAATAAGTGTAGAGCTGAGCTTCGGTAGCCAACAACTTCCTTTAGTTTTCGGCTTTTGAAGCAGATGGCCTCGATAGGAGTTTCCCCAGGAATTATGCGATATCTCGTTTGGGCAAGAAGGGTTTCGATGTGCCTTCGTCCCGTATTGCCTTCTCGCGGATGAAGTTTTATTGCAAGATTCTTTGGGGTTTTCGCTAAAAAGGATACAAAGCGAGTCAGGGCGTTGCCGGTTATCGATGAGGTTAAAGGAAATATGCAGACTAGGTGGTCTTTTAGGTTGATATCAAATCTGTCATCAAGGTCGTCATTTTGTATATGAGGAAGTTGAAGAACTGTCTTCCCCTTTTTTACTTCGTCTCGAATCAGTTTTGGGTACGAAGCGAAGATTGCCGAGACTTTATTGTTCAATCCCATTTTTTGACTCGGAGGCCACCAAGTGCCGTACAGGAGTTTTCCCAGGATCCTGGATAAAAGGCCGGTAGGTATGAGGCCGCCGGTTGCATATGTGGCTACTCCGTCCTCCCCTAGGAAGACCTCTTCTCCGCGGGCGCGAAAGGAAGTTATTAGGTATTGAGTTTCTGGGGCTAAGTCGTTAAAGATTACTAAGCTTCTGTTCGCGAACTGTCGGTTACGAAGCCGAAGTCGAAGTAGATTTACGCTTCGGGTTAGTGTTCTCACTATTTTGTTATTGATGGTCGCGCCGCCTGGCAGGCAGATGAGTTGAAAGCCGGCGATTCGTTGGCATTGCTCGATCAATCGCACGTCAACAGTCGATTCCGTCACCCAAATGGCTGACTTTTGTCCATCCCAAAGTCGCGATAGGCAGATCGTGAGCAAAAAATGCAAGGGGGTTTGGCAACAAAAAACTACGCCCCCTGAGAAAAAGTGCAAAGGTTTTTCTTTCTCGAATTCTCGGGCTATTGCAGATTCTAGCGTGGCACTCAACATAAAGGATTCTTGAGATAGAGGGTGCAATAATCAAATAAGGAATGTTGTGGGCGCGAAGGCGCCAGTTGATCGCACAGGGAAATTAATCAGTGCGGAGCATTAGTTGCGTATGAGTTTAATGTTTACTGGCGTGTTGGCGGTCACATCGATGTTTAGTCTATGGCCCAAAATTTGATCAATGTGTTTTGGAGCCGCCCCAAACCCCGGCCTCACACTCCTCACCGCATCCGCCGTAATCACATCCCCCGCCTTCAAATCCTTCACGAAATACAGCGACCGACGAAACTTCACGTTCCCCTGCTCGCTCGACTTGCGCCCGTAATCCACCTTTCCCAGCGCCGCCCACGCCGTCTTGCTGTCGCGACACAGCGCCGCCAGCTCCGTCGGTTCCAGCGAGAAGCTGTCATCCGGCCCGCCGCCGCTGCGGTCGAGGGTGAAGTGCTTCTCGATGATCGAGGCGCCCATGACGACGCTGGCGATCGCGGTGGTGTTGTCGAGGGTGTGGTCGGACAGTCCGGTGACCAGGCCGAAGCGCTCGATCATGTCGGGGATGGTGCGCAGGTTGTAGTCCTCTGCCGGGGCGGGGTAGCCGCTCACGCAGTGGAGGATGGCGAGCTCCTTGCAGCCGCCTTCGCGCGCGGCGTCGATGGCTTCCTGGATCTCCTCGGCGTCGGCCATGCCGGTGGAGATGATCATTGGTTTGCCGGTGCTGGCGACGTACTTGATCAGCGGCAGGTCGACCGCCTCGAAGGACGCGATCTTGTAGGCAGCGGCGTTGAGGTCTTCGAGCAGGTCAACGGCCGTGTTGTCGAAGGGTGAGCTGAAGATGGTGATGCCGAGCTTGCGGGCGTGCTCGAACAGCGGCTTGTGCCACTCCCAGGGCGTGTGTGCCCACTCATACAGGTCATAAAGGGTTCTTCCTGCCCACAGGCCATCGGTGATCTGGAAGTCGGGCAGGTCCGATTTAAGCGTGATGGTATCGGGCCGGTAGGTCTGGATCTTGATGGCATCCGCGCCGGCACGCTTGGCTTCCTCGATGATCCGCAGGGCCGCATTGAGGTCGCCATTATGGTTGGCGGACATCTCCGCAATGATGTAGGGCGCGCAACCGTCACCAATATCGCGACCGGCAATGTTGATGCGTTTAGTCATCGATTTTCTCCAGGATCAGTTTGTATTTCTTGCCATGCAACTCGAAGAACGCTGGAAAGCGATTGGGGTCGCAGACCCGAATCCTGTCGAACTGGCTGGCGATACTTTGTGAAGGATCGACCTGGCTGTCGGCGGGGGTGCGCCGTGGGTAATAGCTAGGTTCGATCGTTAGGTCTTGTGCGGTTGGGCGGATTTGTTCGAATTCACTCACAGCAAAATTGATGAGTTCGATTTCAGCATCGAAAAGTCGTGCGTTGATTTCGTCCCATAGCGCATGCTTGGGAACGGGAAAATTGAGCTTCTTCCAGATGCGGCCGCTATCTACTTTGTCTTCGGCCTCGAGCAAGCTGAGAGTGATCTCGTCCGCGCCTTCGATGAGTTGCCAGATGTGCGGGCTCCAGCCTCGGCCGCGAGGAAGGTCGCTGGCGTGCAGGACGAGGGTAGCCCGATAGGCAGATCGGTCGGCCGAGCCTACGATCTCCGAGCAGGAGATCAGAAAGAGGACGTCTCCGCCCGAAAGCTCGTTTTTCTTGCGGACGAGTTCCACCTGATGGGCGCCGCGTTGCGCGGACATCCATCTCTTCAGGTGCTCGTTGACGGGGTGCTGTTCATCGCTACACAGGAAGCTGATTCGCATATTGGACCTTGCAAATGAGAGCCTTGATGACCTGCGCCACGCCCAATCCATCGGTTATCGCAGCCGCGGCGACGCTCGTTGCGCTAAGCCAAAGAGGCTCCAAGTATTCGGGGGTGAGTAGTGGTCGGTTAAGTAGTTTCGACCCGTCAAGCAAGTGTGCGGCGCCGGCCTCGCACAGCGCTTCGGCGATCTTGCGTTGGTTTTCAGCCAGCACGAGCATGGTCGTGGGCACGCCCAGGCAGCACCGCTCCCACGATGTCGCCCCCGCCGCCCCGATCGCTAGATCGCTATCGGCCATCAGTTGCGCCATGTCGTTGACGCCGACTAGCACCCGGGTCGGCCAGGGCATGTCCCGCGCCTGCATGCGGACCTCTTCCAGCCACGGCGCGGCCGCGCCCATGACCACGGTGATCCGGCAGTCCGCAGG
Organism: Rhodocyclaceae bacterium; assembly: GCA_029982755.1. GTDB lineage: Bacteria > Pseudomonadota > Gammaproteobacteria > Burkholderiales > Rhodocyclaceae > Thauera. The sequence continues at coordinate 8,048 of JARRBR010000097.1, read as the reverse complement.
CAAGGGGCAGGTGCGCAGCGCCCGCAGCACCTGTCCGGTCGCGTTGTCCTTGTCGACGCCGCCCATGGTGATCAGCAGTTCACGCAAGGCCGGCCGGGCGCGGCGCTGCAGGCTGTAGGGGCGCAGTGCGGCAAACTCGGGGCGCAGCAGGGCGTATTGCGAGCCGCACAGCAGGTGGCAGTCGGCCGGCACCAGAGGGCGATAGTCCGCCGCGTCGCGGCCGAAGGTCTGGTCGAGGAGCAGGTTGCAGGCGTGGGGGCGGTCCGCGAGGTCGTCGATGACCATCAGCTTGCGGTAGTGCGGCGCCAGGGCGCGCTCCCAGCGAGCGTCGAGCGCGTAGTGGTCGACGATCAGCCAGTCGGGGCGTTGTGCCGCCAGGATGGGGGCGCAGGCCTCGGCGTCCTGCGCTTGCGTGGCGCCGAGCCAGTGGGCGTGGGCGAGGTCGGGGGCGGATGCCGCCGGGCCGGACGCGGTCGAGCCTGTGCTTGCCTCGTGGGCGATGGGCAATGCATGGGCGACGTAGCCCTTGCTGCGGATGAACTCGATCAGGTTGCCTTCGTGCGCGCGGCAGATGAATTGGCAGTCCGCGCCGCGGGCCGCGAGCGCGTCGGCCAGCGTCAGGCAGCGCATGACGTGGCCGGTGCCGATTTGCAGCGAGGCGTCGGCGCGGAAGGCGACTTTCATGTTCAAGCCTGTCCCGTTTGGGATTGCATAGCCTTGAACAGCCATTCCGCGCGTTCCCAGTCTTCGGCGGTGTCGATGTCCTGCACCCGGTGGCGCGGCAGCGGTACGGGGGCGGCATCGTGCGAGAACAACGGCTTTCCGGCCAGCCAGGCGGCGGCACGGCCCCAGTAGAACTGGCCGGCGTCGTGGAAGGCTTCTTCAAGGTCTTGCGAGCGAGTATTGAAGTGTTCGGGACTGAACATCTCCACCCGCTGATCCGCGGTGACGCGAATGGCGCGCTGGATGGGGAAGGCGTAGCTGGTGACGGAGAAGGCGTAATCGCCGCCGCTGTGCTGCAGCACGTCGAGCCCGCGCTGCAGGTCTTCGGCCTGGACGAAGGGTGCAGTGGCGTAGAGGCAGCAGGCGAAGTCCACCGGACCGGCGTTGCGGTTCATCCAGTCGATGGCGTGGGCGATGACCGGGATCGTGCCGGTGTGGTCGTCAGACAGCTCGGGCGGGCGCATGAAGGGGACTTCGGCGCCGTGCGCCCGGGCGACGTCGGCGATCTCGGCATCGTCGGTCGAGACGATGATGCGGTCGAAACAGTTGGACAGGCGCGCGGCGTCGATGGACCACGCGATCATCGGCTTGCCGCAGAACGGCTTGATGTTCTTGCGCGGGATGCGCTTGCTGCCGCCGCGGGCGGGGATGATGGCGAGTTTCATTGGTGAGTGCTGGGCGTTGCAAACGTGTTTGGTGAGGCGGCCAGGCGTCTCAGTGCAAGGTCGAGCGCCTTGTCTTCGAACAAGCGCACCTTTCGTGCGGCCGATTCGATACCACCGCTCCAGTGGTGCAGGCTGGACGTCAAGGCGGCGACGTTTGAAGGCACACCCTCTTTGGCAAGTTGCCAGTCGACCGTCGCGAGTAGTTCGAGCCCAAACGGCGACTCAAAGCCGTCGATGAGTCTCGTTGTCGCCTCGATGGCAGGCAGATACTCGGGCGCTTCGCTGGCTAGATAGGCGTCGAGATAAGCCTTTTTCTCTTCTTCGAACCAGATGACATCCCAAGGGCCTGCATCGGCAATCCGCTTGTCACAATGCAGATAGCTGCCGTCGAGACTCTCGAGCAGATGGCGAAGACGCTCGGCATAGGGGCCGTATTTATGCGCCTTGAAGCGTAGGTCAAGCGATGGAAGCCCGCGTTGCTCGATCGCACGCTCGAGGAGCCACGCCAGTTTCTGCACTTCGAGCAGGCTGCATTCCATGCCTTGCACCCAATAGCGACGGATGAGTTCGGCAACCATTGCCCGTGCGGGCGTCAACTTTTCTAAACCGGTTCGTTTGGCCACATTCAGGTACTGCGGCGTTGGCTCGAAAACGATGACCTGCGTGTCGAGATCTGCAAGTGCGCTGCTGATTCGCTCGCGCACTTCAGTCCACGGAAGGCCGCCGTTGCCGGCGCCGAGCGGAGGGACAGCGATAGAGTTCACCCGGTTTTCAAGGAGAAAGCGGCGCAGGTCTTGCAAGCCTTCCTCGATCCAGCCCATCTGCGAGGGCGCGCGCCACGACTGCTTGGTGGGAAAGTTGATGATCCAACGGGGGCCTTGTAGTTCGCCGACCTCCGTGACGAACATCCGTCCGGTCCGGACTTCCTTGGCTTTGCAGGCAGCGGCATAGAGACGAAAGTTTTCAGGGAAGCGTTCTTTGAACATCAGGGCGATGCCCTTGCCCATGACACCGACGGTATTGACGGTGTTGACCAGAGCTTCGACTTCGGCTTCGAGGAGGTTGCCTTGAGTGAACGTGATCATGTGAAGTACCACTCCGAGCGTGTGTGCGCAGCGAGCTCAATGCCACGAGCAGTGATTTGTGCCTCAGCGGCCTGACGAACGGCGTCCGAGTAACAAACAACGCCCAGAAGAGCGTAAACGGGCAAATGGCGGTGGATCAGGGCTTCGGCCTGGTAGCGCTCCATCTTTTTCGGGTCGTCCGGATCGCGCTGGAAGTCACGTCGCTGCAGGAGCAGCCAATCGATTTTGTCCAGGTGCTCGAGGTCATCGTAGTACTCGGTCCAGGCGGAGTAGGCGTGGGCGTTCGTGAAGATGAACTTCAGTCCCAAGTCATGGATTCTGTGAAGACTCGAGACGAGGATCAGGATTTCTTCATTCGATCGCTTTTTGACGCTGCGACCGGTCTGGATATTCTTCATCATCACCGAGAACGGTGTGAAGTAGAACGGCACGTAGTCGCCGAGTGTGCCGCCTGGCGCGATGTGAACGGTGCGATGGCGGCGTTTGTCTATGAGCTCACCGTTGCCGATGCTGACGTAGCTCGGTGCCTGGATTGGCGAGTTCGCACAATGAAGCCCCTTGTCCAGGATCCAGGGCAGATTGTCCCGGTGAACAATTCGCCAGATCAAGGCCTTGGTGGGGTTCAGGCTCCGGTACAGCATGGCGTGCGTAACTTCAGCCAATAAGGGCGCGACGCAGCGCAGCCACCACCAAATCCTGCTGCGCTTCGCTCATCGTCTGGAACATCGGCAGGCTGATCGCCTCGGCGTAGTAGCGCTCCGCTTCGGGGAAGTCGCCCACCTTGAAACCCATCTGCTGGTAGTAGGGCTGCGTGTGCACCGGGATGTAGTGCAGGTTCACGCCGATGCCTTGTTCGCGCAGCGAGTCGAACACTTGGCGGTGCGTCTTGCCGATCTGGTCAAGCTGCAGGCGGATGACGTAGAGATGGAGGCCGGAGTAGCTGTCCAGATGCTGCCAGGGGCGGGTAACTGGGAGGTCTGCGAGCAGCGCGTCATAGCGGGCGGCCAGCGCGTGGCGGCGGGCGACGTAATCGTCGAGGCGCGCCATCTGGCTGACGCCGAGCGCGGCCTGCAGCTCGGTCATGCGGTAGTTGAAGCCAAGATCGATCTGCTGGTAGTACCAGGGGCCGTCTGGGGCGTGCGTCATCTGCGCCGCATCACGGGTGATGCCGTGGCTGCGCAGCAGGGCCATCTTGTTGGCGAGTTCGGCGTCGTTGGTCAGGGCCATGCCGCCTTCGGCAGTCGTGATGATCTTGACCGGATGGAAGCTGAACACCGTGATGTCGCTATAGCGGCCGTTACCGATGAACTCGCCCTTGTACTTGCCGCCGATGGCGTGCGAGGCGTCTTCGATGATCTTGAAACCGTAGCGCTGGCCGAGCGCGTGGATGGCGGCCATGTCGCAGGGCTGGCCGCACAGGTGCACAGCGACGACCACCTTGGGCAGGCAGCCGGCCGCCTGCGCGGCGACGAGCTTGCGTTCGAGCGCCTGCGGGCAGAGGTTGTAGGTGCGCGGGTCGATATCAACGAAATCGACCTGTGCGCCGCAATACAGGCCACAGTTGGCCGAGGCGACGAAGGTGATCGGCGTGGTCCACAGCCAGTCACCCGGGCCAAGCCCCAGAGCCAGGCAGGCGATGTGCAGGGCCGAGGTGGCGCTGTTAACCGCCAGGGCGTGGCGGGCGCCGACGTGTTCTGCGACCGTGTTCTCGAACAAGGGCACTTGCGGGCCTTGGGTGAGAAAGTCGGACTGCAACACGCCCACCACCGCATCGATATCGGCCTGGGTGATGTCCTGGCGACCGTAGGGGATCATGCTCAGATGCTCCCGATCTTTTCGCGGTTGGCGTCGATCCACGCCTGGAGTTCTGCCGGCTGCATCCACTCGGTGTTGTTGTCGCTGGTGTAGCTGAAGCCCTCAGAAACGCGTTTGCCGTCCTTGATGCGCTTCGGGCAGGTGTCCCAGCCGTTGATGGCGGGCAGGATCTTGAAGTGCTCGGGATATTCGTAGGTGTAGAAGGCGTCCTCGACGCCGATCATCTGCTCGTGCAACTTCTCGCCGGGGCGGATGCCGACGACCTCCTGGCGTGCCTCGGGGGCGACGACCGTGGCAAGGTCGGTGACCTTCATCGAGGGGATCTTCTTGACGTAGATCTCGCCGCCTTCCATGTCGTCGAAGGCGTGCCAGACGAGCTCGACGCCCTGCTCGAGCGAGATCATGAAGCGGGTCATACGCGCGTCGGTGATCGGCAGCACGCCCTTGTCCTTGATCGACATGAAGAAGGGGATGACCGAGCCGCGCGAACCCATGACGTTACCGTAGCGCACGACGGCGAAGCGGGTGTCGTGGCCGCCGGCGTAGGAGTTGCCGGCCACGAAGACCTTGTCCGATGCGAGCTTGGTGGCGCCGTACAGGTTGATCGGGCTGCTGGCCTTGTCGGTGGACAGTGCCACCACGCGCTTGACGCCCTTGTCGATACAGGCGTCGATGAGGTTCATCGCGCCGTTGATGTTGGTCTTGATGCACTCGAAGGGGTTGTATTCGGCGGTGGGCACGATCTTGGTGGCTGCGGCGTGGACCACGTAGTCGACGCCGTCGAGCGCGCGGTAGAGGCGGTCCTTGTCGCGCACGTCGCCGATGAAGAAGCGCACGCGCGAGTCGCCCTGGAAGAGCTTGGCCATCTCCCACTGCTTCATCTCGTCGCGCGAGAAGATGATGATCTTCTTGGGGTTGTACTTGGCCAGCGTCATCGGGACGAAGGTGTGGCCGAAGGAGCCGGTGCCGCCGGTGACGAGGATGGTCTGGTTGGTGAGCATGGAGAGGTCCGTAAAGCGATAACAAGGGGATTAAACAGGGGCGGCGAGAGGGCCGCAGCGTTTGAATGCAAAGAGCTTGGCGAGCAGCAGGAACAGGAACGCCAAAGCCATTGCCGCCGGCACGGCAGCAATGCCGAGCAGCGGGATCAACGCGAGGGTTGCAAGGAAGAAGATCGGCAGCGACGCCAGATGACTGAAGATGATAGGCCGATCTTTTCGGCGTGCGTAGAGCCCGTAATGGGGAATCATGCTGACCCCGGACAGCGCAGCGGCCAGGACGGTCCAGTACAGCAGGCCGAAGTGCTGGGTGTAGCTGGGGCGGTCTAGCCAGTCGATGAGCGGGCCGGCGCACAGGATGGCGGCGATCGACAAGCCAAGGGTGACGGCCAGCGTGTGCTGCCCCAGGCGGCGCATCTGGCGGTCGAAGGTGGTGCGATCGCCTTTGCCTGCGGAGGCGATCAAGGCTGGATAGGCGAAGGTGAAGACCGCCGCATCCAGGAAGCTCATGATGGCATTGGCGATGCCCACGAAGAGCACATAGGCGGCGAGCTGCTCGAGCCCGCCGAGTGCTTCGATCCAGTAGCGGTCGACGGTGTAGAGGCCGCGTAGTGACAGCGTGGCGAGAACGAAGGGGAACGCGACGCGGATGCCTTTGCGGATCCAGGGCCAGTCGATTGCGTGTTTCAGGGAGGCGCGATCGAAGCCGCGCAGGCGTGAGGCGCCGAGGATGCAGGCGGCGAGCACGCCGATCGCCCAGGCGGCGAGTACGAAGCCGAGCGTGCGCTGCGCGGGATCGAGCCACATCCACAGGGCCGCGATGACCGCCCAGGCGCCCGAACGCACGAACAGGACGATGCTCGCCCACAGCGGTTCGGAGATGGCGACGAGCAGGCGGTTGAGCTCCTGCGCAAGGTGCTCCAGTGCGAGTAGCGGGAAGAACCAGATTGCCAGTTCCCAGGGTAGAAAACCGAGCCAGAAGAGCAGCAGGCAGAGCGGTAGCAGGGCGGTGTAGGTGATGCCGTAGAACACCCCCTGGTCGCGCAGCATGCCCGCCCAGTTGCGACGATCGGTGACGATGAGCTCGCGGGTGGCGAAGGTGTAGAAGTCGAAGCCTAGTGCGAACAGTACGTAGAAAACCGTCGCGGACAGCAGCCCGTAGAGGCCGACTTCCGCCGGCTCGAGAAACTTCGCCAGCACGAAAATGAGCGCGAACTTGCTCACCAGCGTGGCGGCACGCAGGGAGAGGTTGAGGAGGCGCTTGGTGGGGGAAGGCACTATGGGGCTGCGGGGTGTTGGTTGAATCAGGGCTTGGTGTGGTAGCAGCCTGTCTTGGGAAGGGAAATTGGGGTCAGACCCCGGTTTTCCCCGAACTCCTTGGCCTCGATTTTCGCATTACTCACGTGTCGAGCCTCTGGAATGCCTGGGTCTGCACGCGATATGGCAGGCGTGCGCTTTCGGCGATCGGCAGGCATGCATTGTTGGCCAGTAGCGCGGCGATGGTGGTCTCGCTGACCTCGAAGTGGTCGGCAGCGTCTTCCTGGGCGGACTCGGAGTAGTCGCCGTCCAGAAACTCGACCAAGGCGTCGATCGGGCACAGCAGTTCGGCGGCGAAGGCACGCTGGCGTTTTTGCGTGGCGGTGGCGAGGTCGGATTCGACCAGCCAGTCGGATTCTGCGCCCGTCCGCATCATGCATTCGCCAACCAGGCGGGCAAGCTCGAAGCGTTTGCCGATGGGGTGCCGCTTTCGCGGCAGGAAGTCGATCAAGCCTCGGGCAGTCGGCTTGGCAATCCCGACGGGGTGTTTTTGCTGGGGCTGCCAGGCAGCCTCCTGGCTTTGGGTGATGCCGAGCAGGTCGAGCAGTTGTGCGTTGTTGATCGGGGCGCCGCAGTTGCCGAGCTGTTTGCGCAAAGCGCGGGCCGCGGTCATGCCCTGCTGCCACGGGGGTGTGGTGGGGCTTGGCGTGTGGGGGCTGGGTGTGATCTGCGGCGCGCCCATCAGACCGCGCGCGTCCTTGAGCGCTTCAAGCTGGTCGAGCGCCGTGCCGTGACGGCTTTTGCCGAAAATAGGGGCGAGTTCGGACATCGCGCTGGTGCCGGTTGCCTCTTGCAGGCGCAAGGCGTGGGTGATGTGTTCGGCGGGGCATTCTTCGGGCTCGAAGCCCAGTTCGGCTTCGAGAGCGCGGCGCGCGCGGGCGCGTTCGTCGCTCATGTCTTCGCGCACCGCTGCCCACAGGGCAGCGAGGTCTGTGCTCCGATGGTCGCACGCCTCGGCGCGGTAGATGACATCTTCGATGAACCGGGTGACGCCAAGCTGGAAGTCGGCAAGCAGCACAGCGCGGGGGGCGTCGAGATTGCAGAGATAGTTTGCGGACTGTTTCGGATTGTCGGCTTGATGCGCCCAGACGTTGATCGACTGGCCGTCTGCCGCAAAGACGACTCGCGGCCACACGTATCCGTGGTTGGCCGCGCCGAGCTCGTGGGCCATGCGCCAATCGATGTCTGGCTGGGTGCCGGGCGCCGGAAGGGGCTCGAAACTGAGCCGCCACCAGGACGCGGCGAGCCACATCGCCAGCGGGTATGCGGAGACCAGGATGTTGTCGCGCACGGTTCTGGACCAGGTGTCCAGATTACGCGTGAGACAGGCGTCGCCAAGGCGAATCCCTGAATCCGTGTTCGCTTAGCCGGAAATCCAGCCTAACGCATTGATGTAATTGTATAATTACGCATCCGAGCCTTTCACCCAACCGACCATGCCGCGC
>JARRBR010000096.1 GCA_029982755.1 Rhodocyclaceae bacterium | reverse complement strand
AAAGGCGCTTTCGGCTCTGAAATGCCGATTATTTTTCACATCATGAAAACCCGCCTGCCGGTACGCCGTCCGCCGGCTTCAAGTCCGACAGGCTGCTAGCCCACCTCAGCAGCCCCTCCTCGAACCATCTTCCTGAGCCAGCGCAGTTCAAGGATCGTCGTACTGTGAAAGCAAAGCGACCCAGCACGGGCCGCCCAACAATAGGACTCACAGCATGAATTCGAATCGCCTCATCACCGCGATCGCCGTCGCGCTTATCACGGCCGCTTCCTGGCTCACAGTCTTCGATGCGCGCTCAACCAAATACGTTGATGATGCAATCGTCCAATCAACAGCGGCCTTCGCCGTCGCGCGTGGGCTCAACGCGATCATCTCGACCGCTCAATCCACGCAGGTTTCGTTCTCCATCGGCGCCGGCCTCTCGATGACAGTTGGAGAGATGCTCGACCCGCTCAATGACCTCGTGGAGCAGTATTCCACGTTGATGAAGGTCTCGATCATCTCCCTCGTCATTCAAAAGCTCTTGCTCGAGATCACAACGGATACGTTCTTCAAGATCGCCATCACTGCCTCAGGCCTCTTAGTGATCGCCGGGCTGTTGATTCCGAAAGTGCCGTTCCAAACCTTCCTACTCCGGGCGCTCTTCTCCCTTGCTCTTATCCGGTTCATCCTTGTATTTACAGTTTTGGCAAACGGTATTGTTGAACAATCGTTCCTTTCGGAAGAAATCGAAACGGAAACAAAACGCTTACAGATACTCCACGACGAGAATCAAGACGAGACTGGAAACGAACTCTTAAGCTCAAAAACAACTACCGAGCTTACTGCAAGGCAAGAAAAGAACAAGGATCTTATAGCCAATCTTGCACAAGCCGATTTTCAATTAACTTCAATCAAAGAAAAGATCACAAACGATATCGCAGCAATCGATTCATACTTAAACCAGACACAATCAAATGTGAAGACCCTGGACCGCATAATACGACAAGACGAGGCAACTGAACATTATGCCCGTCTTAAAAGCGAATACCAAAAGCACATTGAAGCGACTCAAAGGCAACTGCAAGTCATCAACCACCACCTAGAGGAAACTGCTCTTGAAAACGAAAAGATCAAACAGGAGTTGAAGGGGCGTCCATCCGACTGGCTTGGACAGGCTGGTCGATGGATCTCAGATGGCAACGCAAAGATTGCGTCCATGCTCGACCAGGCAAGCATCAAGGCACTCAAGGAAAAGCTCGACAAGTCAGTCGAAAGCATTCTCAGGCTGATGGCTCTCTTCATCTTCAAGACATTGATTCTGCCCCTATTATTCATGGCCGCGTTAATGTGGGGCGCGAGACAGATCGACAGAGTTAACCTAGCAACCCTCTCTAGAAATTCGCTTATAATAGATTCCAATTCAACTTATTCTAAATACGTTTGAAAAATGGAGACAAACATGAGGAATATAATGCATTTTATCGGGGTCTTTTCTTTGGCTCTGGCTCTTGCTGGTTGCGCAACAGGCGGCTCTAGAACCGTCGCAGGCGCGGACATCTCGGACCCTATCACGAGCTTAAAAAATGGAGAAATTCGTCTTGAGTGTGATACGGCATGCGCCGCTGCTTGGGGCTCTGCAAGAAGGGTGGCAAGAGGACTATACGACGCCGAGTTGTGGTCTGACCTAACCTATCACGTGGTCAAAGTTGGACACCGTGTAGATCAGGCATATTTCTACCTCGGACGTGCAGCAGAAGGCCTCCGTCATTTTCAAGCTGCAAAGATCTACTTCAGACTCGCTGCCGCCAACGGATACAAATGTGCAGGCTTTATCAATGTCTGTGACGGCCTAGATGTTCCAAGTGCAACACGAGAAGCACTAATGCGAGTCGAGCAAGCTATTGCAGCAGAGACTTCGAAGAGTGAGGCATCTAAAGCTGACATTCGTCCTGCTGAGGCGCAGAAGACTGAGGTTTCAGCAACATCGCCCGCCAAGAGTGAAGTGCCGGCAACGACAACCTCTAAAAATGGAGGTCCTTCTTCTGTGAGCATATCTTCCTTATCCTTCGGCAAAAACGAGACCTTAATTAATGACATTGAGGCCATGCGGAAAGAGACATTATCCAAAGGCAGCTTTGAAACCAATTCCGAGCACAAACAGCGAAGAAGTCGCTACATAGATGAGTTCGCAAGAAAAAAGGGATACCGAATTACGCTTGATATTGATAACGCACAGAATGACAAAGAGAAGCTAGTACATTTTGACCCAGATACAGAAGAATTACGAATTGCCATGCCGCAGATTACCCGACGGATCCTGTTCCTCGAAACAGGCGAGGCGGGCAGTCCGAGATGGATTCATTATTCATTTATTCCGATTCATTCAACCGACCAGAAGCTCGGTACATATCAAGCCAGCAACCGCCTCGGTGCGTCGATTGACGTTCTCGAAATGGCTGTTACGAGGTACGGTTTGGCGGTCCTTAGTCAGGCTACGAGATCCTATGGCACTGACTCACGGCAGACATTCACCACACACATGAAAAAGGACGACGCACGCGAACTACTTGCAAAAGGGAGAATCGTTATGGAATTTTCGGTTGACCCGCGATATCCGAGCAACAGAGACAATCCGCTCCTGCTAATCGAGAAGAATGAGCACAAACCCAAATTTGACAGCCCCGTAGATGCGACAGACACACGCTATGCAATACCAGTCAGGCTGCTAAGAGTCCGTCTTGTGAGCAGGGCAGGAGCTGAAATCTTTTCGGCAGAAGGGCAGCAGATCGATGTGGAGGCACTGACGTATTAGCAGTGTTCATCACGTGTGGCAGTTGAGGTACGTCACGGTCAGCAGCCCACTCAGGAACCCCTGATCAACTGATGTTCTGAGCACGCTCACCCAAGCCAACCACTTCTGCCGACTCCGATGATCGATTTTTCCGCGCCTACCGCTGTTTTTCGAGGCCTCTTCGGCCCCGAGTGCCCTTTTCTGGGCGCAGCGGGCGGGACCTCTCTCCAGCGTCGGCTGTCCAGGCTCCCGCTGCCATTCGTCCAGCCCTGTTCAAGCTCTCAGTGGCTGGCGGGGATAGGTGACCAACGGCCGCTTCGGAGAACACTGGCGGACCGCGAGGGGTCGGGAGCGGGGCAGCACGCCCGCCCGGACTGCCCCCCTTCCTGCGGCCCAGGTTGGGCACCTCTGCCGCGCAGCCCCCGCGCCATGGCTGCCCCCATCCTCCGCCCCCGACGGCGGCACCTCGGGCCACTATGCGTGCCTCTGGGGCACTCCGCCGTCGCCCCGGGCCTCCCCCTCCCCGCCGACTCCAGCCAGCAGGCACCGGGAACGTCGCCGAACCTCGCCATTGTCGGCATCTGGTCGGCGTTCGGTGGCGCATTGCCTTGAAAAACATGGATTTTCAGCATCAGCGGACGATAACCCCAGCATTCGCGTTCGGCATAGGTTCGGTCGCGAGCATCGACACCAAAAATCTCGTTACCCTTCTTCGACTTTCCCGCACCCCGTGTTGGACTGTTAATCCGTAGGTCCCTGGTTCGAGCCCAGGTCGGGGAGCCAGCTTCAAACGAGAATGCCATCCTTCGGGATGGCATTTTTCGTTCACGGGTCTCCGAGCGGGCATCAGCGCCGTTTTTCGCCGCCCTGCACCCCTATGCCCTGAATCGCGCCGGGTTTTCTAGACAGTCCCGTTCTTCAAAAAATACTGCCGCTCGAACGCTACCGGCGAGAGCTGGTTGGTGAACTCAGTCGCGCCGATAGGCGTCGGCCTCGGCTGGCAGGCGGGCAACAAGCCGGTCGAACACCAGCCGGATCCGTGCCGCGACCGGGCCGCGCTGAGGGCGGTACACCGACAGGCTCCACGGCTCGGGCCGCAACTCCGGCAGCACCTCGACCAAGCGTCCGGCGTGCAGGTGGGGCTCCGCGAGGAAGGCGGTCAGCTGACCGAAGCCGATCCCCGCCACCACCGCGTCGGCCTCGGCCCGCGTGTCGTCGGTCGCAAGAACCGGCGCGCGCGGCAGCCATTGCTGGCCGCGGGCGAGGAACCAGGCCCAGGGCTTGCCGGTGTTGGGATCGATGGCGACGGTACAGGGCCGCTCGGCCAGCTCCTGCAGGCTCCGCGGTGCCCCGCAGCGCGCGATCAATGCAGGCGAAGCGACGATGTGGAACGGCACCCGCGCCGCCACCCGCGCGACGAAGCGACTGTCGCGCAGCGAGCCCAGTCGGATGCCGATGTCGATCTGCTCATCGACCACGTCGGCGAACTGGTCCGACAGGCGCAGGTCGATCTGCAGGCCGGGATGTTCGGCACACAGCTCGCCGAGAACGGGCGCCAGGTAGCCGCGCTCGAGCCCGCGCGGCGCGGTGATGCGGACGAGGCCGGCGAAGGACTCCTGTTGCGTCTCGGCACGCGTGCTGAACAGCGCATCGACCCCCTGCACGCCGAGCCGCGCGCGTGCCGCGAACTGCTCGCCGAATTCGGTGATGCGGCTATGGCGCGTGTTGCGGTGGAACAGCAGTTCCCCGACGTGGGCTTCGAGCTCCTTCACCGCCCGCGTCACCGCCTGCGGCGACACGCCGAGCCGGGTCGCCGCCTCCTTGAAGTTGCGCGCCTCCGCAGCGGCGCAGAAGATCCTCAGCATTTCCAGACGGTTCAGCATTGCACGCCCTCAGCGGATGACAACGCTGCCATTATTCCATTTCGCGGAATTCTGAAATCGCAAAGCTTTCATTCCTTGGATCAATTGCCTTTGGAATACTGCAATCTGTCGCGCGTCCGCCGCGCCGCAACTCTCTGGAGCTTCCTGCCATGACCATCAAATCCCGCGCCGCCGTCGCATTCGGCCCCAACCAGCCCCTGCAGATCGTCGAAGTGGACGTCGAGCCGCCCAGGAAGGGCGAAGTGCTGGTGCGCATCGTCGCCACCGGCGTGTGCCACACCGACGCCTTCACGCTGTCGGGCGACGACCCCGAGGGCATCTTCCCCGCGATCCTCGGCCACGAGGGCGGCGGCATCGTCGAGGCGGTGGGCGAAGGCGTCACCTCGCTCGCGGTCGGCGACCACGTGATCCCGCTGTACACGGCCGAATGCCGCGAGTGCAAGTTCTGCAAGTCGGGCAAGACCAACCTGTGCCAGGCGGTGCGCGCCACCCAGGGCAAGGGCCTGATGCCCGACGGCACCACCCGGTTCTCGTACCAGGGCCAGCCGATCTACCACTACATGGGCACCTCGACCTTCTCGGAATACACCGTGGTGCCCGAGATCTCGCTCGCCAAGATCGACAAGGACGCGCCGCTGGACAAGGTCTGCCTGCTCGGCTGCGGCGTCACCACCGGCATCGGCGCGGTGCTCAACACCGCCAAGGTGGAAGAAGGCGCGACCGTCGCCATCTTCGGCCTCGGCGGCATCGGCCTGGCGGCGATCATCGGCGCCAGGATGGCCAAGGCCTCGCGCATCATCGCCGTCGACATCAACCCGGCCAAGTTCGACATCGCCAGGAAGCTCGGCGCGACCGAGTTCGTCAATCCGAAGGACTACGACAAGCCGATCCAGGACGTCATCGTCGAGCTGACCGACGGCGGCGTGGATTACTCCTTCGAGTGCGTGGGCAACGTCAAGCTGATGCGCGCCGCGCTCGAGTGCTGCCACAAGGGCTGGGGCGAATCGACCATCATCGGCGTGGCCGGCGCGGGGCAGGAGATCAGCACCCGGCCGTTCCAGCTCGTCACCGGCCGCGTCTGGCGCGGCAGCGCCTTCGGCGGCGTCAAGGGCCGCACCGAGCTGCCGAGCTACGTGCAGAAGGCGCAGAGAGGCGAGATCCCGCTCGACGACTTCATCACCCACACCATGCCGCTCGAGGACATCAACAAGGCCTTCGACCTGATGCACGAGGGCAAGAGCATCCGCACGGTGATCCACTTCTGATCCAGCAGCAGTCGCAGCGCGCGGCCTTGCTCCCTGCGAGCCCGGCCGCGCGCCCCTTTCCGACCCCACTTTGCCCGGAGGCATGGCGATGAGCCTAGAAATCCTCAGCACCCAGAAGAGCTTCGGCGGCTGGCACAAGCGCGTCCGCCACCATTCGAACGTGCTCGACTGCGACATGGTGTTCGCGGTCTACGTGCCGCCGCAGGCCGAGCAACCCGGCGCGCGCCTGCCGGTGCTGTACTGGCTGTCCGGCCTGACCTGCACCGACGAGAACTTCATGCAGAAGGCGGGCGCCCAGCGCGTGGCCGCCGAGCTGGGCCTCATCCTCGTCGCCCCCGACACCAGCCCGCGCGGCCCGGACGTGCCGGGCGACCCGGACGGCGCCTGGGACTTCGGCCACGGCGCGGGCTTCTACGTCAACGCCACCCAGGCCCCGTGGTCGCGCCATTACCGCATGCACGACTACGTGGTCGAGGAACTGCCGGCCCTGATCGAGGCCCACTTCCCCGCCTCCGACCGGCGCGGCATCAGCGGCCACTCGATGGGCGGGCACGGCGCGCTGGTGTGCGCGCTGCGCAACCCGGGGCGCTACCGGTCGGTGTCGGCCTTCGCCCCGATCGTCAACCCGATGCGCTGCCCCTGGGGCGAGAAGGCCCTGTCGCGCTACCTGGGCGAGGACCGCACGCACTGGCGCCAATGGGACGCCTGCGCACTGATCGCCGACGCCAGCGAACGCCTGCCGCTGCTGGTCGATCAGGGCGACAAGGACGGCTTCCTGACCGAACAGCTGAAGCCCGAGGCGCTGCAGGCCGCGGCCAGCGCAGCCGGCCATCCGCTGACGCTGCGCATGCAGCCCGGCTACGACCACAGCTACTACTTCATCGCCAGCTTCATCGACGATCACCTGCGCCATCACGCACGGGCGCTCGTCGATCGTTAGTGCGACGGAGCCGCCTCCCTGTTCGGGCGCCCTGCGCAGATTTCGCGCTGCTGCACGAGGCCGGCTCCCGGTCGGACGAAGCCGGCTAGAATCGAAGGCCAGCACCGCACCCGATGACGTGGGAGGCCTTCCATGAAGTTCAGCCCGATCCAGGCACACCTGCTGCCGCTCTTCGCCAGCCTCGTCGTGGCGGGCTGCGCGACCGCGCGCATGGACAGCCAGTGGGTCGACCGCAGCTTCCACGACGCACTGGCGCCCGGCGCGCGCGTGTTCGTCGCCTGCGAGACCGCCGTCGACAGCCTGCGCCGGCTGTGCGAGGACGCCTGGGCCGAACGCATGCGCACCGAGGGCATCGCGGTGGTGCGCAGCTACGGCGCGGCTCCCCTGCCCGCGGACGGCGGCAGCGACCCGGCGCGGATCGACGATGCGGCGCGCGCGACCGGCGCGAGCGCGGTCGTCCGCATGAAGCTCGCGCACGGTAGCCATGCGGTGTTCCAGCCCGGCCCGCAGGTCGGATTCGGCATCGGTGGCGGCAGCGGCGGTGGCGGAGGATTCAGCTTCGGCGGCATCGGCATCTCGCTGCCGATCGGTGGCGGTGGCGTCAGCCAGCGCCTGGAGATGGCTGCCAGCACCACGTTGACCGATCTCGCGCGTGGCACGGTGGTGTGGGCGGGCAGTGCGCGCACCGAGATCGATGGCGACGCCGGCGCACCGGTGTCGGCGCTGACCAGGGTCACCGTCGATGCGATGAAGGAAGCCGGAGTCATCCGCTGAGATGAGCCTGCGCGTCGTCCTGCTGGTCGTCGTGCTCGCCGCCCTCCTCGCCTCGGGCGTGGCGCCGCACGATCGCGGCGTATGGTGGGCGGAGGTGATGCCGGTGCTGATCGCGCTACCAATCCTCGTCCTCACCGCCCGCCGCTTTCCGCTCACGCCGCTCAGCTACGGCCTGATCGCCTTCTTCGCGCTGATCCTCATCCTCGGCGGCACCTACACCTATGCACGCGTGCCGATCGGCTTCGTGGTGCAGGACTGGTTCGATCTCGCGCGCAACCCCTACGACCGCTTCGGCCATTTTTTCCAAGGCGTCACCCCGGCCATCCTCGGCCGCGAACTGCTGCTGCGCACCTCCCCGCTGCGCCCCGGCAAGTGGCTGTTCGCGCTGCTGTCGCTCGGCTGCCTCGGCATCAGCGCGCTGTACGAGCTGGTCGAGTGGGCCTCCGCCGTATTCTGGGGCGGCGGCGCGGTCGAGTTCCTCGGCACCCAGGGCGATCCGTGGGATGCCCAGGCCGACATGCTGATGGCGCTGCTGGGGGCGATGCTCGCGCAGTGGCTGCTCTCCAGGACGCACGACCGCCAGCTTGCGCGACTGGTACCCGGGAAGCTCGAGTACTAAGGCGCGTCGTGTCCATCATGCAGGCACCGCCCCCAAGCTCTGACGCCGCGGGCGCCGGGTGCAATCAGCGTCGGCGTCAACCTCATCATGCACCGCTGCAAGCCACTTCCCCGCAAGCCGACATCGATCGTCGTCACCATCGGCACGAAAACCGCGTGCGCTGGTCTACTCGATCACGGTGCGCCCGTACTGGGCGTACCCGTGGATGAGAGGAGAACCGGGACACAAGGAGACGATCATGCATGTGCATAACCTTCCCAAGATGCTGTACTCCTACAGCGAAGGCTGGTCCGACCTGATCAGCACTCACCCTTCGGTGGCGAGGATGTTCACGATGTTCGTGATGCCGATGTCGCTGATTCCGCCGGCCATGTTCCTGTATTCGATGTTCGTCACGCCCGGCGCCATCTTCCCTGCTGCGGTGCCACAGATCACCGGCTTCGAGGCCACCCTGCTGTTCGTCTGCTTCTACGCCGCCCAGCTGGTGATGGTTCCGCTGATGGCCTCGGTCATCCAGCAGCTCGGCGACGTCGCGAACGCACGCCCCGACTATCACGACGCCTTCATGCTCGCCGCGGTGGCACCGGCACCCTTGTGGCTGTGCGCGCTGGCGCTGTTCGTGCCGTCGGCCTGGTTCGCCGTGGCGGCGATGGCCGTGGCCTGGGTGGCTTCGGCAGCGCTCATCTATCACGGCATCGAGCCCCTGTTCAAGCTCCAGGACCACTCGCGCTCGCGGCTGCTGGGCACCTTCGTGCTCACCACCGGCGTCGTCGCCTGGCTCGCGCTGATGGTGGTGCTCGCCCTGCTGCTGAGCATGATCGTCGGCCTGCGCTGAGGCCGTCGCCGGCAGCGCCCGCCCCCGGGAGGGCGGGCGCTCGCCTACACGCCGTGACGCCGGCGATGCTGGCGCGAGCCGGCCGAGCCCTCGCCGTCGGCGTGGGCATTGCGCGCCGCCGTCATCTCCGCGAGGACGGTGGCGACCTTGTGGTTGAGCGTGCCCTTGGGGATCACGCCCTTGGCGTCGGGCTCGCCGGCCTCGACGCCGGTCAGCACCGTCATCGCCTCATCCACCGTGTGCACCGCGTGGATGTGGAAGCGCCCGTCGGCCGCCGCCTGCACCACGTCCTCGCGCAGCATCAGGTGGCGCACGCTGGCGGCGGGAATCACCACGCCGTGCGAACCGTCCAGCCCGCGCGCCTTGCACAGGTCGAAGAAGCCCTCGATCTTCTCGTTCACGCCGCCGATCACCTGCACCTCGCCGAACTGGTTCACGGAGCCGGTGATCGCGAAGCGCTGGCGGATCGGGATCTGGGTCAACGCCGACAGCAGCGCGCACAGCTCGGCGAGCGAGGCCGAGTCGCCCTCGACCGGGGCGTAGGACTGTTCGAACACCAGGCTGGCCGACAGCGACAGCGGCTGGTGGCGGGCGTAGCGCGCGGCGAGGAAGGCAGACAGGATCAGCACGCCCTTGGAGTGGATCGCGCCGCCGAGCTCGGTCTCGCGCTCGATGTCGACCACGTCGCCCTCGCCCATGCGCACGGTGGCGGTGATGCGCACCGGATGGCCGAAGTGCTCGCCGGCGAGTTCGATCACCACCAGGCCGTTGATCTGGCCGGCGCGCTCGCCGTCGGTGGAGATCAGCGTCGTGCCTTCGAGGATGGACTCCAGCACCCGCGTCGGATACCGGTTGGCGCGGCGCGCACGCGCAGCCAGCGCGTCCTCGACCTCGGCACGGCTGGTCGCCGCCAGGCCCTTCTGGCGGGCGTGGAAGTCGGCCTCGCGCATGAGGTCCGAGAGCGCGCGGGTGTTGAGCGACAGCCGGCCGGCGTCCTCGGCCAGGCGCGAGGCCTCCTCGACCAGGCGGGCGACGCCGCAGCGCGCCACCGGCAGCAGCTTCGCGCCGCGCGCGAGCAGCGCCATCAGGCGGGCGTACTCGCATTCGTTCTCGGGGGTGCGCGGCAGGTCGTCGTTGAAGTCGGCGGCGACCTTGAACAGGTCGGCGAACTCCGGGTCGTGCTCCATCAGCAGGTAGTAGACCTCGCGGTCGCCGATCAGCACCACCTTCAGCGCGCTCGGCACCGCCTCCGGCTCCAGCGTCAGCGCCCCGCTCCAGCCCTGCGCCTCGGCCGGCGGCTCGATGCGGATCTCGCCCGCGCGCAGACTGCGCTTGAGGCCTTCCCAGGCGAAGGGCTGCGACAGCAGGCGCTCGGCGTCGAGCACCAGGTAGCCGCCGTTGGCGCGATGCAGCGCACCGGCGCGGATCAGGTTGAAGTGGCTGACCTGGTTGCCCTGCTGCACGATGTGCTCGATGCGCCCGATCAGGTTGCCATAGCCGGGGTTGTTCTCGAACACCACCGGCGCGCCCTGCGAGGCGGCGTGATCCACCAGCAGCTTGACCTGGTAGCGGTGGTAGCGGGTGTTCTCTTCCGGCTCGGGCGCCTCATCGTCCTCCTCGTCCAGCATGGTGCCGCGCACCGCACTGTCGAGGACGTCACGCTCGACCGCATCGAGGAAGGCGAGCACCTCGGGCAGGTCCTCGTGCGCCTCGCGCACCTCGCGCAGCAGGTGCGCGACCGCAGGGCCGAGCACCTCGCGCTCGGCGCGGTCGATCGACTCGCGCACCGACTTGCGCCAGCCGGGGAAGTCGTTGAGCAAGTCCTCGAGACGGTCGCTCCATTCGCCGATGCGGACCTCGATCGCCTTGCGCTCGTCCTCGGGCAGGGCCTCGAAGGCCTCCGGCGACATCGCCTCGCCATCCTTCGTGGGCGCGAACACGAAGCCCTCGGGGGTCTGCAGCAGCGCGATGCCTTCGGCGTTGCAGGCCTGGCCGAGTTCGCGCAGCGCGGCCTCCTCGCGCGCCTTGTGCGCGCTCTGCAGCGACTCGACGCGCTCGACGTGGGCGTCGCTGTCGAGCGCGGCACCGAGCGCGGGGCCGAGATCGCGGATGAAGGTCTGCATGCGCGTGCGCAGCACGCCGCCGCGCCCGGCCGGCAGCGTCAGCAGCTTCGGCTTCAGCGGTTCGTCGAAGTTGTGCAGGTAGCACAGGTCGGGCGGCACCGGCTCGTGCGCCGCACGTTCGCGCAGCAGGCGGAAGGTGGTCGCATGCTTGCCGCTGCCGGCATCGCCGAGCACGAACACGTGGTAGCCGGTATGGCCCATCGCCAGGCCGAAGCGGATGGCCTCGACGGCGCGTTCCTGGCCGAGGTCGCCGGCATGATCGACAAGGGATTCGGTGGTTTCGAAACTGAAGCAGGCGGGGTCGCAGCGCTTGCGCAATGCCGTCGCCGGCAGCGGCACGAGATCGGCCATGTTTGATTTTTCTCCTGGTGCCCGGTCGGCACGGAGCGCAATGATACACCCGCGCCGGCCGCGGCCCGAGGCCCGCGCCGG
>JARRBR010000095.1 GCA_029982755.1 Rhodocyclaceae bacterium | reverse complement strand
GGGGCTGTTCGGCGAGAAGATCATCGATCGCGTCTGACGCGGCTACCGACTCCGGGAGAACATCCGAATGCTGTACAGAGAAAATGGCCAGTTCAAGACCAGCTACGCGGCCGACCAACAGATCTTCCCCATCTTCCAGGAGCGCTGGGCGATGGCCCTGCTGCTGGCGCTCGCCTTCGTGGTGCTACCGCTGGTGGGCTCGGAATATTTCTTCCGCGCCATCGTGATTCCCTTCCTGATCCTGTCGCTCGCCGCGCTGGGTCTGAACATCCTGGTCGGCTACTGCGGCCAGATCTCGCTCGGCACCGGCGCCTTCATGGCGGTGGGTGCGTATGCGGCCTACAACTTCATGGTCCGTATCGACGGCATGCCCCTGATCGCCGCGATGCTGCTCGGTGGCCTGTCGGCAACGGTGATCGGCGTGCTGTTCGGCATCCCTTCGCTGCGCATCAAGGGGCTGTACCTGGCGGTGGCGACGCTGGCGGCGCAGTTCTTCACCGACTGGGCCTTCCTGCGCATCGGCTGGTTCACCAACAACTCCTCGTCGGGTTCGGTGAGCGTGGCCAAGCTCGATGTCTTCGGCATCCCGCTCGAGTCGCCGGTGAGCAAGTACCTCTTCGTTCTGGCGGTGGTGTGCATCTTCGCGCTGATGGCGAAGAACCTGGTGCGCAGCGCGATCGGGCGGCAATGGATGGCGATCCGCGACATGGACGTCGCCGCCGCGGTGATCGGCATTCGCCCGATGTACGCCAAGTTGAGCGCGTTCGCGGTGAGCTCCTTCATCGTCGGTGTGGCCGGCGTGCTGTGGGCCTTCATCCATCTCGGCGCCTGGGAGCCGGCGGCGTTCTCGATCGACCGTTCCTTCCAGCTGCTGTTCATGGTCATCATCGGTGGCCTGGGTTCGATCGCGGGTGCCTTCCTGGGGGCGGCCTTCATCGTGCTGCTGCCGCTCGCGCTCGACCAGGTTCCGCATCTGCTCGGCATTCCCCTCTCCACGGCGACGATCACGCACCTGGTGCACATGATCTTCGGTGCGCTCATCGTGTTCTTCCTGATCGTCGAGCCGCATGGCCTGGCGAAGCTGTGGAGCGTGGGCAAGCAGAAACTGAGGCTGTGGCCCTTCCCCCATTGATGCAGAGGTGCCCGGTTGATGGGGGCCGGGCAGAAGTCGTCGTCAGAGGCATGCACCAACCGGCATGGACACCGTGCCACCGAAACATAAAAGAGGA
Source organism: Rhodocyclaceae bacterium (assembly GCA_029982755.1). Taxonomy (GTDB): domain Bacteria; phylum Pseudomonadota; class Gammaproteobacteria; order Burkholderiales; family Rhodocyclaceae; genus Thauera. The sequence continues at coordinate 10,476 of JARRBR010000095.1, read as the reverse complement.
GACATACCAATGAAATTCAAGCCTTTCGCGCTCGCCGCCACGATCGCCGCCATCGGCGCCACCAGCTTCGCAACGCCGGCCGTGGCCCAGGAGCAGTTCATCCCGCTGCTGTCCTATCGCACCGGTGCCTATGCACCCAACGGCGTGCCCTGGGCAAACGGCAAGCAGGACTACCTCAAGTACATCAACGCCAACGGCGGCATCAACGGCGTCAAGATCGCCTTCGAAGAGTGCGAGACCGGCTACGCCACCGACAAGGGCGTGGAGTGCTACGAACGCCTGAAGGGCAAGGGCGCCGCCGTGTTCGACCCGCAGGCCACCGGCATCACCTTCGCGCTCACCGACAAGGCGCCGGTCGACAAGATCCCGCTGATCACCCTGGGCTACGGCCTGGCGGCCTCGCAGGACGGTGGCGTGTTCAAGTGGAACTTCCCGCTGATGGGCAGCTACTGGACCGCGGCCGACATCCTGATTCAGCACCTGGGCAAGAAGGAAGGCGGCCTGGACAAGCTCAAGGGCAAGAAGATCGCGCTGATCTACCACGACTCGCCCTTCGGCAAGGAGCCGATCCCGGCGCTCAAGAAGCGCGCCGAGATGCACGGCTTCGAGCTGCAACTGCTGCCGGTGACCGCGCCTGGCGTGGAGCAGAAGGCGACCTGGCTGCAGGTGCGCCGCGATCGTCCCGACTACGCGCTGCTGTGGGGCTGGGGCGTGATGAACTCGACCGCGCTCAAGGAGGCGATCGCGACCGGCTTCCCGCGCGAGAAGCTGTTCGGCGTGTGGTGGGCGGGCGCGGAACCGGACGTCAAGGACGTCGGCGCCAACGCCAAGGGCTACAGCGCGCTGGCGCTCAACCCCAACGGCACCGAGTACCCGCTGATGCAGGACGTCCTCAAGAAGGTGCATGACGCCGGCCAGGGCTCGGGCCCGCGCGACGAGGTCGGCTCGGTGCTCTACACCCGCGGCATGATCATCTCGATGCTCAGCGTCGAGGCCGTACGTGCGGCGCAGGAGAAGTTCGGCAAGGGCCAGGTCATGACCGGCGAGCAGGTGCGCTGGGGCTTCGAGAACCTCAACCTCGACGAGAAGCGGCTTGAAGAGCTGGGCGTGAAGGGCGTCATCCGCCCGCTCAAGACCACCTGCGAGGACCATATGGGTTCGTCCTGGGCGCGTGTCCACACCTGGGATGGCAGCAAGTGGGTGATGGGCGCCGACTGGTACGAGGCGGACAAGAGCGTGCTCGACCCGATGGTCAAGGAAGCCGCCGACCGCTACGCCGCGGAGAAGCAGATCAAGCGTCGCGACGCGGCCGACTGCAACGCCTGATGCCGTTTTCCGCTGCCCGACCGTGCCGCACCCTGCGGCCGGCCGGGTGGCAGGCATCGATCCGGGTCCCGCCATGGCGTCCATGGCGGGACCGACTCAAGCGGACGAAACGATGAGCGCACCGAACCTTCTACTCAACGTGAATGGCATCGAGGTCATTTACAACCACGTCGCGCTGGTACTCAAGGGCGTGTCCCTGCAGGTGCCGGAGGGCGGCATCGTCGCCATTCTCGGCGGTAACGGCGCGGGCAAGACCACCACGCTGCGCGCGATCTCCAACCTGCTCAAGGGCGAGCGCGGCGAGGTCACCAAGGGCATGATCGAATATCGCGGCGAGCGCGTCGAAGCCCTGTCGCCGTCGGACCTCGTGCGCCGGGGAGTCGTGCAGGTGATGGAGGGGCGGCATTGCTTCGCGCACCTGACCATCGAGGAAAACCTGCTCGCAGGCGCCTACACGCGCAGCGACAAGGGCGAGATCGCCGCCAACCTCGACAAGGTCTATACGTATTTCCCGCGCCTGAAGACGCGCCGCACCAGCCAGGCGGCCTATACCTCGGGTGGCGAGCAGCAGATGTGCGCGATCGGTCGCGCGCTGATGTCGAACCCCAACATGGTCCTGCTCGACGAACCCTCGATGGGCCTGGCGCCGCAGATCGTCGAGGAGGTGTTCGAGATCGTCAAGGACCTGAACGCCAAGGAAAAGGTGAGCTTCCTGCTCGCCGAGCAGAACACCATGGTGGCGCTGCGTTACGCCGACTTCGGCTACATCGTCGAGAACGGCCGCATCGTGATGGAGGGCGCGGCGAGCGAGCTGTCGAACAACGAGGACGTCAAGGAGTTCTACCTTGGCCTGGCGGGCGAGGGGCGCAAGAGCTTCCGCGAGGTCAAGCACTACCGTCGGCGCAAGCGCTGGCTGAGCTGAGCACCGCCGGCACAGGCACATCACCGACAACGAATCGAGCAGGGGAGCCGAGATGAATTTCCACGACACGCGCGAGACCCGTGATCCCGAGGTGCGCGAACGCGAGCTGCTGGCCCGATTGCCGGCGCAGATCGCCCACGCGCGCGCGGCCGCGCCGGCCTTCGGTCGCCTGCTGGCCGACGTCGATCCGGACTCGGTGACCAGTCGCGAGGCGCTCGCCACGCTGCCGGTCACGCGCAAGTCCGAACTGCTCGAGCTGCAGAAGGCGGCGCGGCCCTTCGGCGGCTTCGCCGCGGTCGGTTGGGGCGCGGCGTGCCGGCGGGTGTTCGCCTCGCCCGGCCCGCTCTACGAACCGGAAGGTGCGCGGCCCGACTACTACCGCCTGGCGCGCGCGCTCTTCGCCGCGGGTTTTCGCGCCGGCGACCTGGTGCACAACACCTTCTCCTATCACTTCACCCCCGCCGGCTCGATGATGGAGACCGCCGCGCACGCGCTCGGCTGCACCGTCTTTCCCGCCGGCGTCGGCCAGACCGAGCAGCAGCTCGCGGCGATCGCCGACCTGCAGCCCAACGCCTATGTCGGCACGCCGTCCTTCCTGCGCATCCTGCTCGACAAGGCGGACGAGCTCGGCGTCACCGTGTCCTTCACCAAGGCCTTCGTCTCCGGCGAGGCCTTCCCGCTCAGCATGCGCGAAGCCTTCGCCGCGCGCGGAATCCACGCCTTCCAGGCCTACGCCACCGCCGACATCGGCCTGATCGCCTACGAGACCTCGGCGCGCGAGGGCATGGTGGTGGACGAGGACGTCCTCGTCGAGGTCGTCCGCCCCGGCACCGGCGACCCGGTGGCGCCGGGCGAGGTGGGCGAGGTGGTGGTGACCACCTTCAACCCCGATTACCCGCTGATCCGCTTCGGCACCGGCGACCTGTCGGCGCTGCTGCCTGGCGCCTCGCCCTGCGGGCGGACCAACGTGCGCATCAAGGGCTGGATGGGGCGCGCCGACCAGACCACCAAGGTCAAGGGCATGTTCGTGCATCCGGGCCAGATCGCGCAGGTGCTGCGGCGTCATCCGGAGGTCACCCGGGCACGCCTTGTGGTGGATAATCCCGAGCTCAACGACCGCATGACGTTCATGTGCGAGGTGGCGGGCGGCGGCAGCGAGGCGCTCGCCGGTGCGATCGCCGCCAGCATCCGCGAGCTGACCAAGCTGCGCGGCGAGGTCGCCTTCCTGCCGACGGGCGCACTCGCCAACGACGGCAAGGTCATCGACGACGTGCGGGTTTATCGATAGCCACAGCCGGCGCGTGCGCGCAGCCGGGGGCGCCGGCCATTCGCGGGCGCGCCTGCGCTCCGTGCCGCGCCACCGGAGAATCCATGCAAGACCAGACCGTCGCGCGCCGCGCGCCGCTCGAGGGCGTGCGCGTCCTCGATCTCACCCGTCTCCTTCCCGGCCCCCTGGCCACCCAGCACCTCGCCGACTACGGCGCGGAAGTCGTCAAGGTCGAGGACACCGGCGCCGGCGATTACGCGCGCACGATGGGCGCGATGGGCGGCGACACCAGCTGGTTCTACCAGGTCGTCAACCGCAACAAGCAAAGCCTGCGCCTGGATCTCAAGCAGGCCGAGGGGCGTGCGCTGTTCCTGCGCCTGGTGGAGCGCGCCGACGTCGTCGTCGAGGGTTTCCGCCCCGGGGTCATGGAACGCCTGGGCCTGGGCTACGACGTCCTCGCCGAGCGCAACCCGCGTGTGGTCCTGTGCAGCATCACCGGCTACGGCCAGACCGGCCCCTACGCGGCGCGCGCCGGCCACGACATCAACTATCTCGGCTATGCCGGCGTGCTCGACCAGATCGGCACCGCCGGCGGGGCGCCGGCGCTGTCCAACGTGCAGATCGGCGACCTGCTCGGCGGCACCATGGGCGCGGTGATGGGCATCCTGGTCGCGCTCTTCGATGCGCAGCGTAGCGGGCAGGGGCGTCATGTGGACGTGTCGATGACCGACGCCAGCTTCGCCCATGCCATCTTCCCGCTCACCGAAGTGCTGGCCGAGGGCCGGGTGCGGCCGCGCGGCGAGGACCTGCTGAGCGGCGGCGTGCCCTGCTACGGGGTGTATGAGACCGCCGACGGCCGCCACATGGCCGTGGGCGCGCTGGAGGAAAAGTTCTGGCAGCTGCTGTGCGACACCCTCGGCCGCCCGGACCTGAAGCCAGGCCATCTGGCCGGAGGCGCGGAGGGCGCCCGCGTGCGCGCGGAGCTGGCGGCGATCTTCCGCAGCCGCAGCCAGCGCGAGTGGGTTGCGGTCTTTGACGCGGTGGATTGCTGCGTCACGCCGGTGCTGCGCCTGGAGGAGAGCCTCGAGGATGCGCAGTTGCGCGCGCGCGGCATGGTGGTCGACGTGGGGGGCGTGCGCCAGTTCGGTCCTGCCGTGCGCATGACGTCCATGCCCGTGTCCGCGGCGCGCCCCGCGCCGCCGACGGCGGGGGCGGACAGCGCGCAGATCCTGGGCGGGCTGGGCATCGACGCCGGCGAACTGGAGCGCCTGCGCGCGGCTGGCGTCATCTGAAGCGGCCGCGCCGGCGAAGGCCCGCTACCTCATGTAGGGGGCGGCCTGTGGCGGACGGGTTCCGCCGCCAGCCGGGGACGGGCCGGCGCCGAGCCCCGGGGGCGCTGCTTACTTGTCGGCGGGCGCGCGGCGGCGCGGGCTGCGGCTGCTGCTCTTGGCTTCCGCGTCGCCGGCGGCGGGCTGGGCGTCGCCGGCCGGGGCGTTGTTCATCAGGTTCCACGGCCACATCGACGCGGCTGCGGCGAACGGGTTGGCGCTCGCATCACCGCCGCCTTCGCCGGCCTGCTTCGCCTGCTGGCTCATCGCCTTTACCGCGGCCAGCGCCGCACGCTGCATCTCGAGCCCCTGGATGCTCATCTGCAGCATGTTCAGGTTCATCTTCAGCCAGCCTTCCACGGCACGCATGTCGGTGATGCGCTTGTCGAGCTCGTCGACGTCCAGGGTCGGCGTGACCATGCCGGGCAGGGAAAAGCCCATCTGATTCCACATCCCGCGCACGAATTCGAGCGGATCCTGGGCGTTCTGGTCCTGTGACATGGGCAGCTCCGTATCGGGTTGACGTTGAGGAAGACGCCTGGATATTAACCGAAGCGTCGTCGCGCTTGCGCATCTTCGCGGTCTGGCGCGCGCCGGGGACGGCAACCGGCTCAGTCCGCCGCCAGCAGCCGGTGCATCAGCGCGCGCAGGCGGGCGGGACGAACCGGCTTGTGCAGCATCTGCACGCCGGCGGCCTGGATGCGGGCGAGGGTCTCGGGCGCGGTGTCGCCGCTGATCAGGACCGCGGGCAGGCCGGCCAGGCCGGGGCGGGCACGTACCGCCGCGATCAGTGCCAGACCGTCGGTGGGGCCGCCGAGGCGCAGGTCGGTGATCAGGATGTCGGGCGCGGGAGCGGCGTCCGTCGCCGAGGGGGCGAGGGCGTCCAGCGCCTCGTCCACGGTCTGCGCGCTCGTCACCTCGCAGCCCCAGGACGCGAGCAGGCCCGACATGGCGCCGAGGGCGAGTGCGTCGTCATCGACGAGCACGACCCGCAGGCCGCCGAAATGGCCGAGCGCGAGGCCTTCGCGCGCGCCCCGCGCGGGCGCGGGCGGTGTCGCGGCCGGCAGCTCGACGGCGAACACCGACCCGTGCCCGGGGGCCGAGCGCAGGGCCAGGCGGTGGCCGAGCAGGTCCGCTAGACGGCGGACGATGGCCAGGCCGAGTCCCAGCCCCTTGTCGCGGGCGCGCTCCGGGTTCCCGAGCTGGACGAACTCCTGGAAGATGATCTGCTGATTCTCGGCCGCGATGCCGAGGCCGCTGTCGCGGACCTCGACCCGCAGTCGATCGCCCCAGCGCCGGCAGGCGACCAGCACGCTGCCGTGCTGGGTGTAGCGGATCGCATTGCCGACCAGGTTGGCGACGATGCGCTCGAACAGCAGCGGGTCGGTGAACGCCCAGCACGGCGGGCAACGCAGGCGCAGGCGGAGTCCGCGCGCGGTGGCCGCGCCCGAGTGGCTGGCGACGATGTGTTCGAGCTTCGCGCGCATGTCGAACGCGCTGCGCTCGGGGGTGAGCACGCCCGCGTCCAGGCGGGAGATGTCGAGCAGGCTGTCGAGCAAGCCCTCCATGGCCTGGGTCGAGGCCATCAGGCGTTCCGTGATCTGCCGGCTGCGTTCGTCCAGCGCCTGCTGGTCGAGCTCGGACAGGAACAGCCCGAGCGCGTGCAGGGGCTGGCGCAGGTCGTGGCTGGCGGCGGCGAGGAAGCGGGATTTCGCCAGGTTGGCCCGCTCGGCCTCCTCCTTGCGGGCACGCAGCTCTGCGGTCGCTTCGTCGATGCGGCGCGCCATCGAGGCATGGGCGTCGGCGAGGCGCTCGGCCATCTCGTTGACGCCCTCTGCCAGCGCGCGCAGGCTGCCCCCGCCGCTGACCCGGACGCGGCGGTGCAGCTGGCCGCGACCGATGCTCAGCACCACCTCGGCTGCGTCGCGGACCGGGCCGCTGACGCTGCGGCTCATGCGCCGCGCCAGCAGCAGGCTGCCCGCGGCGGCCACCAGCATCCAGCCGGCGGCGATCCATAGCAGTTCGCTGCGGCGCTGCTGCAGGCGGGCGAGCGACATGTCCAGCACCAGGCGGCCGAGCGGCGCCGGCGCGGCGGCGCTGCGCACCACGCCATCGGCGCTGAAGGCGTCCTCGGCGAGCACCTGGCTCGGCCGGATCGGCTCGATGACGCGCAGCCAGCGTCCCGTCGAGGTACGGAGTTCCTGCGCCGGCGCGGGATGGGTCGGCGTGGGCGGGAGGTTGGTGGCGAAGGCGCCGGTGCTCACCAGCACCTTGCCGTCGGCATCGAAGATGGCGATCGCGGCGACGTCGTCCTCGAGCATCAGGGCATCGGCGAGCTGGCCGAGGGTTTCGTCGTCGCCGGCGAATAGCGCGTACTCGGTGGCCGCCGCGAGCTGGCGGGCATGGGCGTGGGCGCGCGCGCGCAGGGCCTGGTCGAGGTCGGACAGGCGCAGGCTGGTGTGCGTCGCTGTCATAAGTACCGCCACCACCAGCATCGGGACGAAGGCGACCAGGGTGACGCGCGCGCGGATACCCCAGCGTTCGATCATCGCCGCGCTCCCCGCTTAGCGTCCGGGACGAAGCGATGCTGCAGCCTTTCACGCCTCGTCGCCCGCCTCCCGTTTGCGGTGTTCGATGCCGACGGAATGTCGTGCGGGCAGCTGAAAGCGAATGGGCGCATGGGCGTTGCGGCGGCAGGAAAGGGGCGGGACGCGCACCCGGCGTGTGGTCGGGCTGCGGGGATTTTCTCCGCTTTGTGTTCCACGGCATAGGGCCGGCGGCATCCGGCGTGCTATGTTTTTCGCGTTTCTTCTGGTGCGGCATTCTGAAGCCGCTTGCAGGGCATGACAAAGATCCTGATCGTCGAAGACCACGCGCTGGTGCGTGAGGCGATGGCGCAAAGCATGTTGCGCCTCGAGTCCGGGGTGGTGTGCATCGAGGCCGCCAACGGCGAGGAGGCGCTTGCCGCGCTCGAGCGCGAGCCCGACATCGACCTCGCGGTGATCGACCTGATGCTGCCCGACGTCGACGGTTTCTCGCTGCTCGCCATCCTCGGCAAGCGCTTTCCGGACATGCCGGCGATCGTCGTCTCGGCGATGGACGACGATGCCTCGGTGCGACGCGCGCTGAAAGCCGGGGCGTCGGGCTTCGTCTCCAAGGCGAGCTCGGGCGAGGTGCTGGTGCAGTCGGTGCGGGTGGTGCTCGACGGCGGCGTGCCGACCCCGGTGCGCAACCTTCGCGAACCGACCCGTCCGGCTGCCAGGGCGCCGGCGGAGCGTTTCGGCCTGACCACCGCCCAGACCCGGGTGCTGGAGCTGCTGGCCGGAGGGCGCAGCAATCGCGAGATCGCCGAACTGCTGGGCCTGACCGAAGGCACGGTCAAGGTGCACATGACCGCGATCTATAGGGCGCTCGGGGTCAGCAGTCGCTCCCAGGCGCTGGTGGCGATCGCGCGCAGCGGCACGCGGCTGTGATCGCCGGCCCCGGCTGGCCCGCCGGGTGCCGTCGGCGCGCTCCATGCGGGCCCATTCGCCCTTCCCGTCGAACTTGCCGATCACGCGCGGGCGCACGTCCTCGCGCCAGTTGTAGCGCTCTTCCTTGAGCTGGTACTCGAGCAGCGGGCTGCTTTTCCTCCACCACCAGGATCTCGTCCAGCCCTTTGGCGAAGCGGAGCGCGCCGTCGGCTTCCAGCGGCCACACCATGCCGACCTTGTACAGGGGGATACCGATCTCGCCAGCGAGGGCGTCGTCAATGCCGAGGTCGTCGAAGGCCTGGCGCACGTCGAGATAGCTCTTGCCGCTGGTGATGATGCCCAGGCGGGGCGCGGGCGAGTCGATGATCACGCGGTTGAGGCCGTTGGCGGGGTGGCAAGGGCTCGGATCAGACTGGACGCGCCCCGGCGGGGGCTGAATCAATGAATACCCCGAGGTCTGGAGCCGGGATCACAGGCCGGGAACCACCTTCCCCGGATTGAGCAGGTTGTGCGGGTCCAGGGCCTGCTTGATCGCGCGCATGAAATCCACCGGTTCAGGGCTTCGGCCTGCGCGTTCTCCGTCTCGTTCTCGGGGGCGACCAGGATGATGGCGTGGAGGTTGCCGTCGCCGACGTGGCCGACGATGGGCGCGATCAGGCCGGAGGCGTCGATGTCGGCGCGCGTCGCGGCCATGCCGCCGAGCGAGGCGTCGGCGCCGGGGTCGATCGGGAAGAACAGGCCGCTGCCGTGCAGTTCGGCATTGAGCTGCTTGCGCGTCACCCCCGGCTGCACCACCACCAGCATGTCCTCGGCGCGAATGTCGAGCACCTTGTTCATCTCGCTGAAGTCGATGCACACGCCGCCGCGGGTCGCCAGGATGTGGCCCTCGAGCGAGCTGCCGACGCCGAAGGGAATCACCGGCACGTCGAACTCGGCGCAGGCGCGCACCAGGTCGGCGACCTCCTCGGTCGAGCGCACGAACACCACCGCGTCCGGCGCGGCGTCGGGAAAGTGGGATTCGTCGTGGCCGTGATGGGCGCGGATGCTCTGTGCGCGGCTCGCCCGCTGCCCGAAGCGGGCTTCCAGGCGCTGTGCGAGGGCTTCCGGCAAGGGGCGGCGGGCGGTCTGCTCGACGGGCGTCATGCCTGTTGCTCCGATGGATCGAAAGCCCGCATTATCGCCGCCGGCCGGTGCCGCAGTGTGTCCTCGGCGCGCCGGGGCGGGCTGGCGCGATCTCCCGATGACTGTTTTCGGAAAAAAAGATCACGAAAACATTTGACAGGGGGGCGGGTGGGCACTATAGTGCGGGGCTTCCCGGACGGAGGGATACCCAAGCGGTCAACGGGATCAGACTGTAAATCTGACGGCTCAGCCTTCGAAGGTTCGAATCCTTCTCCCTCCACCAAGTTTCAGTCGTTCCGCAGCAGGCTGCGGTCGGCGTAGCGGATGCAGTGAATCGGCTGCGAGTGTTGTGTAAGTGGTGTTCAAGCGAACGCAGTTGCAGGCATGTGCGGGTGTAGCTCAATGGTAGAGCAGAAGCCTTCCAAGCTTATGACGAGGGTTCGATTCCCTTCACCCGCTCCAGCAGTGCTGTGTTTGCAAGGTTTCGGAGCCCATGTAGCTCAGTGGTAGAGCACTCCCTTGGTAAGGGAGAGGCCACGTGTTCAATCCACGTCATGGGCACCACTAATTTTCTGCCTGGCCTGGGCGGCGGCCAACGAGTGTGGTCGCCGCGCCGGTTTTTCTGGTTCTGATTTTAAGGATAGCGATATGGCTAAGGGTAAGTTCGAGCGCACCAAGCCGCACGTGAACGTCGGCACGATCGGCCACGTTGACCACGGCAAGACCACGCTGACCGCGGCGATCACCACGATCCTGTCGAAGAAGTTCGGCGGCGAAGCGAAGGCCTACGACCAGATCGACGCGGCGCCCGAAGAGAAGGCGCGCGGCATCACCATCAACACCGCGCACGTCGAGTACGAGACCGCCACGCGCCACTACGCGCACGTGGACTGCCCGGGTCACGCCGACTACGTCAAGAACATGATCACCGGCGCTGCCCAGATGGACGGCGCGATCCTGGTGTGCTCGGCCGCTGACGGCCCGATGCCGCAGACCCGCGAGCACATCCTGCTGGCCCGTCAGGTCGGCGTGCCGTAC
>JARRBR010000094.1 GCA_029982755.1 Rhodocyclaceae bacterium | reverse complement strand
GTTGGCGCACTGGCCGGCGACTTCGCGCAGGATGTGGATGGCTTCGGCCTCGAGCCAGTCGAGGTGGGACAGCGTCTGTTTGGTCAGCGTCGACATGATTTGGTTACCGTTGCGGATGCTTGAGCGGGTGTGTTCTGAAGGCGCGCAGTGCGGCCTTGAGGCCGGCGCGCAGGGCGCCGAGGCGGTGCTGCAGGCTGCGGCGGTCGGCGCCGATCGCCGGGCTGTGCGGGGCTTGGGCAGGATGCTTGCCGTTCATGGTGTCAACCCTCCTTGGCGTGCAGGCCGCACTCCTTGGTGCTCGGATCTTCCCACCACCAGCGCCCGGCGCGCACGTCCTCGCCGACCGCGATCGCGCGCGTGCACGGGGCGCAGCCGATGCTGGGGTAGAACTGGTCGTGGAGCGCGTTGTAGGGCACCTCGTTAATCCGGATATAGGCCCATACCTCGGCTTCCGTCCACTCCGACAGCGGGTTGAGCTTCTCCAGCCCGTTGCCGGCGTCGAACTCGCGCAGCGCGAGGCCGGTGCGGGTGACCGACTGCGCGGCGCGCAGGCCGGTGATCCAGGCCTTGCGGCCGGCGAGCGCGCGGCGCAGCGGCGCCATCTTGCGCACGCCGCAGCAGGCCTTGCGCAGCTCGACCGAGTCGTAGAAGGCGTTGATGCCATGGCTGCGCACGTAGGTCTCGACCGCGGTCGCGTCCGGGAAATAGATCTCGAGCCTGGTACCGTAGCGGCGCTCGACCTCGCCGATCAGGGTGTAGGTCTCGGCCGGCAGGCGACCGGTGTCGAGCGAGAAGATCGTGATCGGCAGGCCGTTGGCCAGGATCAGGTCGGTCAGCACCATGTCCTCGGCGCCGAAGCTGTTGGCGAACACAAGTTCGCCCTTGCCGCCGAACTCGGCCACGGCCTCGCGCAGCAGTGCGAGCGCGGCGGCCGAGCGCGCGCCGACGGTGGCGCGCAGGGCGTCGGTCAGTTCCGGGCGGGTCGCCGGGTTTGCCGCGGCGGGGCGCAACGGGGAGACACTGGCGTTCATCAGGCGGCCTCCTTGCGCAGCGGGTTGCGGGGTTGGCGGCGGAACAGCGGTTCCGGCCGGTCGACCGCGCCCTGGTAGGGTTCGGAGAAGTCCTGGAGGCTGTCGAGCGCGGCCCTGAGCTGGGCGGCGCTGTACTTGCCTTCGCGCGGTTGCAGGACGGAGAAGCCGCAGCGCACCAGGAAGAAGAACTGGTCGCGCAGGACGTCGCCGATCGCGCGCAACTCGCCACCGTAGCCGAGGCGGGTGCGCAGCAGGGTGGCGATGGAATAGCCGCGACCGTCGGCGAACTTGGGGAAGTCGACCGCGATTACCGGCAGCACCGACAGGTCGCCGGCGACCTGCGCCGGATCCTCGTCGCCGGCCAGCCAGACGCCGAGCACGCCGGCCTCGGCCTTTGCCCGCAATTCGTCGCGGCGCGCCTGCCACACCGCCAGCGGCACGATCACGCGGCCGGCGGGCAGTGCGACGGTGGCGGCCTGGTCGCCTTCGGCGAGGCGCAGCACGCTCCAGTCGTCGGCCTGGATGCGGCCGTTCTTGATGATGTCAGACATGGGCGGCCTCCTTGGCTTCCTGGCGTGCGCTGCGCTCGGCATAGACGCGGGTCTTGAACGATTCCACGCCGACGCGGCGCACGGTGTCGATGAAGCGCTCGCCGTCCTGGCGGTTGTCGATGTAGTTGTCGATCAGCGAAGTGATCACGTCCGGCATCTCGGCGGCGGCGAAGGACGGGCCGATGACCTTGCCCAGCGCGGCGTCGTTGCCCTGCCGGCCGCCGATCGTCACCTGGTAGAACTCCTCGCCGTTCTTGTCGACGCCGAGGATGCCGATGTGGCCGACGTGGTGGTGGCCGCAGGCGTTCATGCAGCCCGAGATGTTGATCTCGATGTCGCCGATGTCGAACAGGTAGTCGAGGTCGTCGAAGCGGTCCTGGATCGCATTGGCGATCGGGATCGACTTGGCGTTGGCGAGCGCGCAGAAGTCGCCGCCCGGGCAGGAGATGATGTCGGTGAGCAGGCCGATGTTCGGCGTCGCGAGGCCGATCGCGCGGGCGTCCTGCCACAGCGCGACGAGGTCGGCTTCGCGCACGCTGGCGAGCACGATGTTCTGTTCATGGGTGCTGCGCACCTCGCCGAAGGCGTAGCGGTCGGCCAGATCGGCAACGGCGTCGAACTGCTCGGCGCTGAGATCGCCCGGCGCCACGCCGTAGGGCTTGAGCGACAGCACTACGCTGGCGTAGCCCTGCACGCGGTGCTCGCGCACGTTGCGCCGCGCCCAGGCGGCGAAGGCCTTGTCCTCGGCGAGTCGGGCGCGGTAGCCGGCGTCCTGTTCGAGCGGGCTCAGCACCGGATCGTTGAAGCGGCTGGCGACGCGCTCGATCTCGGCCTGGGTCAGCGTCGATGGGCCGTCCTTCAGGTGAGCGAATTCTTCCTCGACCTGGCGCGCGAACTCGGGAACGCCGAGGGCCTTCACCAGGATCTTGATGCGCGCCTTGTAGGCGTTGTCGCGGCGGCCGTGCAGGTTGTAGACGCGCAGGATCGCCTCGCAGTAGTTGAGGATCTGCTGCCAGGGCACGAAGGCCGCGACTTCCTCGCCGATGATCGGCGTGCGCCCCAGGCCGCCGCCCACCAGCACGCGGAAGCCCAGTTCGCCGGCGGCGTTGCGCACGAGGTCGAGGCCGATGTCGTGAATCTGGATCACCGCGCGGTCTTCCTTCGCGCCGTTGACCGCGATCTTGAACTTGCGCGGCAGGAAGGCGAATTCGGGATGGAAGGTGCTCCACTGGCGCAGGATCTCGCACCACGGGCGCGGGTCGACATGCTCGTCGGCGGCGACGCCGGCGAACGGGTCGGAGGTGACGTTGCGGATGCAGTTGCCCGAGGTCTGGATCGCGTGCATCTGCACCCTGGCCAGCAGGTCGAGGATCTCGGGCACGTCTTCCAGGCGCGGCCAGTTGAACTGGATGTTCTGGCGCGTGGTGATGTGGCCGTAGCCGCGGTCGTAGGTGCGGGCGATGTGACCCAGCGTGCGCAGCTGCTTCGAGTTCAGGTTGCCGTAGGGCACGGCGATGCGCAGCATCGGCGCGTGGCGCTGGATGTAGAGGCCGTTCTGCAGGCGCAGCGGGCGGAATTCGTCCTCGCTCAGTTCGCCGGCGAGATAGCGGCGAGTCTGATCGGCGAACTGGGCAACGCGTTCATCGACGATGCGCTGATCGTATTCGTCGTACTGGTACATGTGGCTTCTCTCTGTGGAATGCGTGTTCGGGGCGTCGTCTGCGGACGTCGTTCTCGTGTGCGGGTCAGTGCGCCATCAGCTTGGCGCCCACCAGCACCAGCATCGTGGCCAGGATCGGACGCAGGATGCGGTCGGGCACCTTGGTCGAGATGTGGCTGCCGAGCCAGATGCCGGGCAGCGAGCCGATCAGCAGGCTGCCCAGCAGCAGCCAGTCGACGCTGCCGAGGAACCAGTGGCCGATGCCGGCGACCGCGGTCAGCGGCACGGCGTGGGCGATGTCGGAGCCGACGATGCGCAGCGCGGGCATCGCCGGATAGAGAAAGAATAGTGCAGTGACGCCGAGCGCGCCGGCGCCCACCGAGGAGATCGACACCAGCACGCCGAGCACGGCGCCGGTGAGGATGGTCAGGCGGGCGGTGCGCGCCGGGTCTTGCGGGCGGCCGCCGGAGCGCGCCACCGCGTAGGCCTGGATGCGCTTGCGGAAGATGAGCGCAATCGCGGTCAGCACCAGAGCGATGCCGAGCGCGACCTGGATCAGGTGCGCCGCGCCCTCGATGCCGCCGGGTGCCAGCCAGCCGACCAGCGCCAGCGTGATCGCCGCCGCCGGGAGGCTGCCGGTGGCGAGCAGGCGGGTGATCTTCCAGTCCACCGTGCCCTTGAGGCCGTGCGCCAGGGTGCCGCCGGCCTTGGTGATCGCGGCGTACAGCAGGTCGGTGCCGACCGCGACCGAGGGGTGGATGCCGAACATCAGCACCAGCAGCGGCGTCATCAGCGAACCGCCTCCAACGCCGGTGAGACCGACGATGGCACCGACTGCGAAACCGGCGATGGTGTAGGCGAAGTCCATGTGATGCGCTCCTGGATGGTGCGGCGCATCGTAAGGACTTCTCTTAAGTGCAAGAAGCGGTTTGCGGTTAGACTTTAAGAACTCATTGTTATATCGACGCCGCCATGAACCTGCAGCAACTGCGTTACGTGCATGAAGTCGCCCGTCGCGGGCTCAACGTGTCCGACGCCGCCGAGGCGTTGTTCACCTCGCAGCCGGGGGTTTCGAAGCAGATCCGCCTGCTCGAGACCGAGCTCGGCATCGAGATCTTCACCCGCCACGGCAAGCGCCTGGTCGCGGTCACCGAGCCCGGGCGCGCGGTGCTGGCGATCGCCGAGCGCGTGCTGCGCGACCTCGACAACCTGCAGCAGGTGGGCGAGGAATTCGCCAACGAGGCGGTCGGCCGGCTGTCGATCGCGACCACCCACACCCAGGCGCGCTACGTGCTGCCCGACGTGATCCGGCGCTTTCTGCAGCGCTATCCGCAGGTCAAGCTCGAGCTGCACCAGGGCAATCCGCGCCAAGTGTGCGAGATGGTGCTCGAGGGGGCGGCCGACATCGCGATCGCCACCGAGGCCATCGCCGAATACGACGAGCTGGTGATGCTGCCCTGCTACCAGTGGAACCGCTGCGTGGTCGCCACCCCGCGCCACCCCATCCTGCAGGCCGCGCCGCTGACGCTGGAGGCGATCGCGCGCTATCCGCTGATCACCTACGACGACGCCTTCACCGGTCGCGGCCAGATCAACAAGGCCTTCCTCGGCCGCGGCCTCAAGCCCAAGGTGGTGCTGACCGCGATCGACTCGGACGTGATCAAGAAGTACGTGGAGATGGATCTGGGCATCGGCATCCTCGCGCGCATGGCCTATGACCCCGCGGAGGATCGCAAGCTCGGGATGGTGGATGCGTCTCACCTGTTCGAGTCGAGCACGACGCGGATCGGCCTGCGCAAGCGCGCCTGGCTGCGCGCCTACGTGTATGCCTTCATCGAGGGCTTTGCGCCGCACCTGTCGCGGCGCATGGTGGAGGCCGCGCTCGCCGGCGGCGGCACCGACCCGGGGCTGTGAGGGGGTTCTGCCGAGGGCTCAGCCGCGTTCGAACCAGCGCCGCAGTCTTGCGCCGCGCAGGCCCGCGCCGAGTCCTGCAATCAGGCGCACCCGCGCCTTGAGCGGATCGAGCGCGCCGGCGTCGAGCCAGTTTCCGGGGGCGTTGTCGCGGTGCCTGCTGATGCCGCCGCCACAGCGGCTGGCCAGCACCAGCGGTACCGTGGGCGGGAACTCCTCCAGCGCCGGCAGCCAGGCTTCCGGCAGGCTGGCATTGCCGGGCAGCGCCAGCACCACGCCGGCGGTCCCGCCGGCCAGGCTCGCGCTGGCGAGCGCGCGCGCCAGCGCCGGGGAGCTGCCGGCGGCCACCGTGAGCAGCTCCACCGCCGGCAGCATCTGCAGCCCGGGTGGCAGGGTGATGCGGCTGTTGCGGCGGGGGGCGAGCGCCTGCAGCGCGGCATCGCTGGCCAGCGTCGTGAGCGCGCCCGCATGCGAGAACGCGTCCACCGCCGAGGGATGGCGCTTGGCGATCGTGTCCGCCGGCAGGATGCGGTCGCCGAGCACGGCGAGTACGCCGGCGCGCCCGGCGGCGGGGCGGCAGGCGAGCGCTACCGCCTGGTAGAGGTTCAGCGGCCCGTCGGCGGACAGTGCGGTCGCCGGACGCATGGCCGCGGTCATCACCACCGGCTTGCTTGCCGCCAGGGTGATCTGCAGGAAGTAAGCGGTTTCCTCCAGCGTATCGGTGCCGTGGGTGATGACGATGCCGTCCACCGCGGGGTCGTCGACCAGCGCCTGCACCCGGCGTGACAGCATGAGCCAGTGCTGCGGGGTCATGTCCTTGCTGTCGATGTTGAACAGCTGCTCGGCCGACAGGCGGGCCAGCGAGGCGAGTTGCGGGACGGCTGCGATCAGGGCGTCGGCGCCGAGCTGGCCGGCGGCGTAGCCGCTGGTGTCGGTTGCCGAGCCGGCGGTGCCGGCGATGGTGCCGCCGGTGGCGAGCAGGGCGATGCGGGGTTTGCGCATGGTGTGGACGGGAGAGCGGGTTTGAACGAAGGGGGAGGTCGTGGCGCAGGCTCAGGCGCCGCCGCCCGGCGGCGTGTCGCGCAGCGCGACGATGCGCCGTTCGCGCTCCTGCTCCAGCAGGCGCAGCGTGGCGTCGGGCGGCACGCCGAGCGTCTCCAGCACCCAGCCGGTGAGCTTGAGGCTGGACTCCAGCGTCTCCGGCACCACCACCGAGGCGCCGGCCTCGCGCAGCAGCAGCGCGTGCTTCTCGTCGCGGGCACGGGCGATGACGCGCATCATCGGCATCAGGCGGCGGATGCCCTGCACCGCGTGGATGGCCGCCGCGGTGTGGTCCATGGTCAGCACCACCGCGCGCGCCTGGTCGATGCGCAGCTTGCGCAGCAGCTCGGGCCGGCTGGCGTCGCCGAACACCAGCGGCACGCCAGCCTTGCGCTGATGGGCGATGAGCTGGGCGTCGTTCTCGATGGCGACGAAGGCCACGCCCTGCTCGGCGAGCATCTGCCCCACCATCTGCCCGACACGGCCGTAGCCGGCGATGATGACGTGGCCGCCGAGCTCGCCCAGCTCCGTGTCTTCCGGCGCGGGCGGAGCCGCGCGGCGGTCGATGTTGTCGCCCAGGCTCTGGCCGAGGCGGGCGACCACCGGTGCGACCAGCATCGACACGCCGACCACGATCAGCATGAACTGGCCGACCTGGCGTTCGAGCAGGCCCAGCGTCAGCGCCATGCCGATGACGATGAAGGCGAACTCGCCACCCTGGCCGAGCAGCAGGCCGCCTTCGGCCGAACGCCCCCAGGACAGGCCGAAGACGCGCAGCAGCACGAAGATGATCGCCGCCTTCATGGCCAGCAGGCCGACCACCGACAGCGGGATCCACAGCGGTTCGGCAAGCAGCGCGCGCAGGTCGATGCCCATGCCCACCGACATGAAGAACAGACCCATCAGCAGGCCCTTGAAGGGCTCGATGGTGATCTCGACCTCGTGGCGGAACTCGGTCTCGGCGATGATCAGGCCGGCCAGCAGCGCGCCCAGCGCCATCGACAGGCCGGCGTACCAGGTCAGCGCCGCCACCCCGAGGGTGGTCAGCAGGGTCAGCGCGGTGAAGGTGTCGGGCTGCTTGTCGACCGCGATCTGGTGGAACAGCGGCCGCACGACGCGTCGGC
This sequence comes from Rhodocyclaceae bacterium, assembly GCA_029982755.1. GTDB lineage: Bacteria > Pseudomonadota > Gammaproteobacteria > Burkholderiales > Rhodocyclaceae > Thauera. Next base: position 4,461 of record JARRBR010000094.1, on the reverse strand, counting down.
CGACCAGGTAGATCAGGACCACGGTGAGCACGCCCTTCACCACTGCGGTGCCGAGCAGGCTGGCGAAGCTGCCCTCGCCCGAGGCGGCGCCGAGGATGCTGATCAGCACCAGCAGCGGCACCACCGCGAGGTCCTGGAAGAGCAGGATCGCGAACGCCGACTGGCCGAGCGGCGTTCCCAGCTCGCGGCGCTGGATCAGCAGCTGCATGACGATCGCCGTCGACGAGAATGCCAGCACCACGCCGAGAATTACCGCGGCCTCGATGCTGTTGCCGAACCACAGCGCCAGCCCGCCGACCGCCGCCGCCGACAGGGCGACCTGCAGCCCGCCGAGCCCGAACACCAGCCTGCGCATCGACCACAGGCGCTCGACCGACATCTCCAGGCCGATCATGAACATCAGGAAGATCACCCCGAGCTCGGCGAGGAACTCCACGTCTTCCGGACGCGCGAAGGTGAACCAGGACAGCACCGGCCAGGTGCCCGCCAGCGAGGCCAGGCCGTAGGGGCCGAGCAGTACGCCCACCGACAGGAAGCCCAGCACCGCGTTGATGCGCAGCCGCGACAGCAGCGGCATCAGCACGCCGCTGAGGGCGAGGAAGAGGATGGTTTCCTTCAGGAAGGGGAAGCTGCCGTGTGCGTCCATGAAGGCGTCGTCAGGGGACTATCTGCATAGTCTACGCCACGCCACCCGCCGGCGCCCCTGCGGCGTCGGCATCCTTCTCCGATTCGTCGGCGATGCTTGCCGCCTCCTCCTGTTGCTGCAGCATCCACATCTGCGCGTAGGCGCCGCCCCGGGCCAGCAGCGCGGTGTGGCGGCCGCGCTCGAGGATGCGGCCCTTGTCGAGCACGATGATCTCGTCCGCATCCATGACCGTCGACAGGCGGTGGGCGATGACCAGCGCGGTGCGGCCCTGTGCGGCGCGCTCGATCTGGGCCTGGATCGCCTTCTCGGTCTTGGAGTCGAGCGCCGAGGTGGCTTCGTCGAAGATCAGGATGGCGGGGTTCTTCAGCAGCGCGCGGGCGATCGCCACGCGCTGCTTCTCGCCGCCCGAGAGCTTCAGCCCGCGTTCGCCGACCCGCGTCTCGTAGCCATCGGGGAGCTGGCGGACGAAGTCCTCCAGCTGTGCGGCGCGTGCGGCGGCCTCGACCTCCTCGCGGCTGGCGCTCGGGCGGCCGTAGTGGATGTTGTAGTAGAGCGTGTCGTTGAACAGCACCGTGTCCTGGGGAACGATGCCGATCGCCGCGCGCAGGCTGTCCTGGGTGAGGCTGCGCAGGTCGTGGCCGTTGATGCGGATCGCGCCGTCCTGCACGTCGTAGAAGCGGTACAGCAGGCGCGCGAGCGTGGACTTGCCCGAGCCGGAGTGGCCGACCACCGCCACCGTGCTGCCTGAGGGAATCTCGAAGTCGACGTCGAACAGGATCGGACGCTTGGCGTCGTAGGCGAAGCCCACGTGCTCGAAGCGCACGCTCGCCGGACCGGCGGGCAGGGCGTGGGCGTCGGCCGCGTCGGCGATCTCGCGATGCGTGTGCATCAGGCCGAACATGCGCTCGATGTCTGTGAGCGACTGACGGATCTCGCGGTACAGCACGCCGAGGAAGTTGAGCGGGATGTAGAGCTGGATCATGAAGGCGTTGACCAGCACGATGTCACCGATCGTCATCTCGCCGCTGGCGACGCGGTCGGCCGCCTGCCACATCATCGCGGTGACCGCGATCGCGATGATCGCCGCCTGGCCGACGTTGAGCGCCGACAGCGAGTACTGGTTGGTGACCTGGGCCTTGGTCCATTTCTGCAGCTGCTCGTCGTAGCGCCGGGCCTCGAATTCCTCGTTGTTGAAGTACTTCACCGTCTCGTAGTTGATCAGGCTGTCGATCGCGCGCGCGTTGGCGGCGGAATCGAGCTCGTTGGCCTCGCGCCGCAGCGCGGTGCGCCAGTTCGTCACCTTGACGGTGAAGATGATGTAGATCGTCAGCGCGGAGAGCGTGATGAGCGCGAACACCGCGTCGTAGTTGGCGAGCAGGATGCCGATCACCATGCCGATCTCGATCAGCGTGGGCAGGATCGAATACAGCGTGTAGCTGATCAGCGAGCCGATCGAGCGCGTGCCGCGTTCGATGTCACGGGTGAGGCCGCCGGTCTGGCGTTCGAGATGGAAGCGCAGCGACAGCGCGTGCAGGTGGCGGAACACCCGCAGCGAGATCTCCCGCACCGCCTGCTGGGTCACGCGCGCGAACACCACCTCGCGCAGCTCGGTCAGCAGCGAGGTCGAGAAGCGCAGCGCGCCATAGGCGAGCAGCAGCGCCGCGGGCACCACGATGAAGGCCTGTGCGGGTGTGATCGTGAGGTCGTCGATCAGGTGCTTGAAGACGATCGGCACCGTCACGTTGGCGCCCTTGGCGGCGACCAGGCAGGCGAGCGCGAAGATCACCCGGCCCTTGTAGGCCCAGATGAAGGGGAAGAGGCTCTTCAGCGTCTGCCAGTCGTGGCGTTCGCCGGTGGCGGGGGCGGGCAGGGCGGAAGCGGGGGCGCGTCTCATGGGGTTTCCGTCGATGGAGCAGTCAGGCTGGAGCGTCGGGGCGAAGATGCTGTGCGGGGCCGGGGCGGCTCGGGCGGGCTGTGCGCTTGTGTGGCGCGCTGGCGTGCGGTGAAAGGCTTGCCGGCGGCCGAGGCGGTCCGCCGCGCGGGCGTTCGCGAAGCCCGGATTCTGTTGGTGCTGCACGATGGCGTCAAATTGCACACGCCGCCGGCAAAAAACGCATGCGGGCGCTTGACTTCCGACACGGACTTTGTAGGATTCAAACAAACGTTCGAATTAGTTATTTCGATGCATTCATTCGTCGGGCTCGGGGTTCCTCAGGAGCAACGCAGGCCGGACGGCGCTGGGGCGTAAGTGTTTTTCCGGACGAGACAGCTCGGACCCGGGGCAGCATGCTTGACCCAGCGAGAGCCAGAACACGCTGCGCCCAAGGCAGGTGCGGCGCGCGGATTTTCCGCACCCATAAGAATGCCCGCGTCGCCCCCGGCGGGCGCTTTGCTCTCGAGGAGGAGTCAAATGAGTCGGAGTCATGCCGTAGTACGTTCGCACCGCCCGGTCCTGGCGTTGAGCACCCTGGCCGTGTCGGTCGCCCTCGCCCTGATGGCATCGCCCAAGGCACAGGCCTTCGAATTCACCAGCGCCAGCGGCGAGGTGACGGGCAGTTTCGATACCACCTTGTCGATTGGCGGGTTGTGGCGGATGCAGGACCGCGAGTCGTCGCTGATCAGCATCGCCAACGGCGGTACCTCGCGCGACCCCAACTCGGACGACGGCAACCTCAAGTACGACAAGGGCGACATGGTCTCGCTGGCGTTCAAGGCCACGCACGACCTCGAATTGAACTACCGGAACTTCGGCGCCTTCTTCCGCGGTACCTATTTCTACGACCACGCCTTCATGAACAAGAGCGGCATGACCAATGCCGCGCGCGGCGAACTGGGGCGCGATGCCGAACTGCTCGACGCCTATGTGCGTGGTCGCTTCGACGTCGGTGGCCGCGCGCTCAACGTGCGCGCCGGCCGCCAGGTGGTGAGCTGGGGCGAGAGCACCTTCATCCAGAACGGCATCAACATCCTCAACCCGGTGAATGTGAGTCGCCTGCGCGTGCCGGGCTCCGAACTCAAGGAAGGCCTCACGCCGATCGGCATGCTGTGGGCCTCGCAGGAACTCACCGACAACGTCTCCGCCGAGGTGGTGTGGATGGCCGAGTGGGAGAAGACCAAGATCGAGCCGGCGGGGACGTTCTTCAGCACGAATGATTTTGTGTCGGCGGGTGGGAGTAACGCATATACCGGCTATGGTCGTCGGGATGATGGAAACCAACCGCCTGGAAAGTTCGGTGGCCCCCCTGCCCCTTTGTCGATGTATAGCCCGACGGCTCAGCTATTTGCGCCCCGAGCTGAAGACAAAACGCCTGGCAACGGTGGCGAGTATGGGGTTGCCTTGCGTTGGCTTGTCCCTGAACTGAATTACACCGAATTCGGTTTTTATCACGTCAATTATCACAGCCGGACCCCGTTCGTTTCTGGCTACCGTGGAGGGATCACAGCTAACAGCACGCTAGCCCCGAGTTGTAATGTGTTTGATGTTGGACAGCTGTTGTTGTCCGGCGGAAATCTTGGTGCTGGCTGCGCGTATGCCTCGGCTAACGGAGGGGCAGGTTCGTATTTCGTTGAATATCCAAAGGATATCAAGCTGTTTGGCGTGAGCTTCAGCACGGAAGGGCCTGGTGGGGTTGCCTTGCAGGGCGAGTACTCGTACCGACGGAATCAGCCTCTTCAATTACCGTCTGCTGAGCTTCTTAATGCAGCGCTCGGTCTGTCTAACAGGATGTTGATTTAATTGACCTTCCTGCATCCGTGCGGACTCTACGGCTGATATAATTACGTTCGCATTACGACACCAATTATTCCCATGCGCG
>JARRBR010000093.1 GCA_029982755.1 Rhodocyclaceae bacterium | reverse complement strand
GGCGGCCAGCAGAAGCTGGTGGCGCTGGCGCGCGCGCTGATGCCGGGCCGCCGCCTGCTGCTGCTCGACGAGCCTTTCGAGGGCGTCGCCCCGGTGCTGTCGCGCCGGCTCACCCAGGTCATCGGCGAACTGCGGCAGGAAGGGCTGTCCGTGGTGCTGTCCGAATCCGATGACGTCCATTCCGCCGATCTGGTCGACCGCAGCTACCGCATCGAACGCGGCGTGGTCCAGGCCGCCTGACCCGCCGCAAGGAGAACATTCATGAGCAACTTCACCTTCGAAACCACCCCGCGCATCGTCTGCGAACTGGGTGCCGCCGCCAGGCTCGGCGCGCTCGCCGCCGAACTCGGCATGCGCCACACGATGATCGTCACCGACAAGGGCCTGGTGCAGGCCGGCATGCTGGAGCGCGCGCTGGCCGGCTTCGCCGCCGCCGGCGTCGCCACCACGGTGTTCACCGACGTGCTCGCCGACCCGCCCGAAGCCTCGGTGCTGGCGGCGGCCGAGGCCGCGCGCGCGGCCGGCGCCGACGGCATCGTCGGCTTCGGCGGCGGCAGCTCGATGGACACCGCCAAGCTGGTGGCACTGCTCGCCGGCACGCCGCAGGCGCTCCCCGAGATCTACGGCATCGGCCTGGCGCGCGGCCCGCGCCTGCCGCTGATCCAGGTGCCGACCACCGCCGGCACCGGCTCCGAAGTCACCGCCATCGCCATCGTCACCACGCCCAGCCAGGAGAAGAAGGGCGTGGTGTCGCCGGTGCTGTACCCGGACATCGCGCTGCTCGACGGCGAACTCACCGTTGGCCTGCCGCCGGCGGTGACCGCGATGACCGGCATCGACGCGATGGTGCACGCCATCGAGGCCTACACCTCGCGCCACAAGAAGAACCCGCTGTCGGACAGCCTCGCGATCAAGGCACTCGAATTGCTGTACGCCAACATCCGCCGCGTGATCGCCGACGGCCGCGACCTCGAGGCGCGCGCCGCGATGCTGCAGGGTTCGCTGCTGGCCGGCATGGCCTTCGCCAACGCGCCGGTGGCCGCCGTCCATGCGCTCGCCTATCCGCTCGGCGGCCACTACCACGTGCCCCACGGCCTCAGCAATGCGCTGGTGCTGGCGCCGGTGCTGGCCTTCAACCTGGAGGCGGCGGCCGGTCTCTACGCCGAGCTGGCGGAGGTGATCCTGCCCGGGCGCCGTTTCGGGTCGGCGGAGGAGGGCGCGCGCGCCTTCCTCGACGCGATCGCCACCCTTGTCGCCGACATGCCCTTCGCCCAGCGCCTGTCCGAAGTCGGCGTGAGCGAGGCCGACCTGCCGATGCTGGCGCGCGACGCGATGAACGTGCAGCGCCTGCTGATCAACAACCCGCGCGAGGTGAGCGAGGCCGACGCCCACGCCATCTACGCCGCGGTGCTGTGAGGAGGGCAGGCCATGGCTGACAAGCACGAAACCCGCAGCGCCTATCCGCACTTCCAGACCATCCCGACGCGCTGGATGGACAACGACGTCTATGGACACGTGAACAACGTCCAGTACTACAGCTACTTCGACACGGTGGTGAACCAGTGGCTGATCGAGCGCGGCCTGCTCGACTACCTCCACAGCGAGGTCATCGGGCTGGTGATCGAGACCTCGTGCTCGTACTTCAAGTCCATCGCCTTCCCGGACGCGGTGCAGGCCGGCCTGCGCGTGGCCCACCTGGGCAACAGCAGCGTACGCTACGAGGTCGGCCTCTTCTGCAACGACGACGACACCGTGGCCGCCGCCGGCCACTTCGTCCATGTGTATGTGGACCGCGCCAGCAACCGCCCGGTGCGCGTACCCGATACCATGCGCGCGGCCTTCGCCGCACTGATGACCCGAGCCTGAACGGACAACCAACGAGGAACACGCCATGCAACTTAAAGATCAAGCCCTGCTGCGCGAAGCCGCCTACATCGACGGCGCCTGGGTTGGCGCCGACGACGGCGCCCGTTTCGACGTCACCAACCCCGCCGACGGTAGCCGCATCGCCGCGGTACCGAACATGGGCGCGGCCGAAACCCGCCGCGCCATCGCCGCGGCCGACGCCGCGCTGCCCGCCTGGCGCGCCAGGACCGCCAAGGAACGCGCGGTGATCCTGCGCAAGTGGTTCGAGCTGATCATGGCCGCGCAGGAAGACCTCGCGGTGCTGATGACCAGCGAGCAGGGCAAGCCGCTCGCCGAATCGCGCGGCGAGGTGGCCTACGGCGCCTCCTTCATCGAGTGGTTCGCGGAGGAGGGCAAGCGCGTCTACGGCGACGTGATTCCCGCCCACGGCGCCGACAAGCGCATCGTGGTGCTCAAGGAGCCGATCGGCGTGGTCGCCGCGGTCACGCCGTGGAACTTCCCGATCGCGATGATCACCCGCAAGTGCGGCCCGGCGCTCGCCGCCGGCTGCACCATCGTCATCAAGCCGGCCGAAGACACGCCGCTGTGCGCGCTCGCGCTGGCCGAACTGGCTGAGCGCGCCGGCGTGCCGCGCGGCGTGTTCAACATCGTCACCACCATGAAGGCGCCGGAAGTCGGCGGCGAACTCACCGCCAACCCGACGGTGCGCAAGCTGTCCTTCACCGGCTCCACCGCGGTCGGCAAGCTGCTGATGTCGCAGTGCTCCGCGACCGTGAAGAAGGTGTCGCTGGAGCTCGGCGGCAACGCACCCTTCATCGTCTTCGACGATGCCGACCTCGACGCCGCGGTGGCCGGCGCCATCGCCTCCAAGTACCGCAACGCCGGTCAGACCTGCGTCTGCGCCAACCGCCTGCTGGTGCAGGACGGCATCTACGACGCCTTTGCCGCCAGGCTGGCCGAGACGGTCGCCCAGCTCAAGGTCGGCCCCGGCCTCACCGGCGAGACCCAGCAGGGCCCGCTGATCAACCAGGACGCGGTCGCCAAGGTCGAGGAACTGCTCGCCGACGCCACCGCCAAGGGTGCCCGCGTGGTGCTGGGCGGCAAGCGCCACAGCCTCGGCCACGGCTTCTTCGAGCCGACCATCGTCACCGACGTCACCCCGGCGATGCGGGTGGCGCGCGAGGAGATCTTCGGCCCGGTGGCGCCGCTGTTCCGCTTCCACACCGAGGAAGAAGCGGTGCAGATGGCCAACGACACCGAGTTCGGCCTGGCCGCCTACTTCTACGCCCGCGACATCGCCCGCGTGTGGCGGGTGGCGGAGAAGCTGGAATACGGCATCGTCGGCATCAACGAAGGCATCATCTCCACCGAGGTGGCGCCCTTCGGCGGCGTCAAGGAATCCGGCATCGGCCGCGAAGGCTCGAAGTACGGCATCGAGGACTACCTCGAGGTGAAATACCTGTGCCTGGGCGGCATCCGCTGAGGGACGGGCTCACGATGACGACCAACTTCAATTTCCGCGCGCCGCCGCGCATTGTCGCCGAGGTCGGCGGCGTCGCCCGGCTCGGCGAACTCGCGCGCGAACTCGGCTGCAAGCGCCCGCTGGTGGTGTGCGACCCTGGCATCGTCGCCTGCGGCATCGCCGCGCGCGCGCTCGATGCGCTGGAGAGCGCCGGCCTCGCGCCGCAGTTCTTCGACGGCGTCGCCGCCGATCCACCGGTGGCCACGGTGCATGCCGGCGTCGAGGTCGCCCGTCGTGCGGACGCCGACGGCGTGATCGGCCTGGGCGGCGGCTCCTCGCTTGACACCGCCAAGGTGATCGCGCTGCTGGCGCGCTCCAGCCAGTCCATCGACGAGCTTTACGGGGTGGATCTCGCCGTCGGCGGCAGGCTGCCGCTGATCCAGGTGCCGACCACCGCCGGTACCGGCTCCGAGGTCACCTGGGTGTCGGTGATCACTAACGAGCGCAACGAGAAGAAGGCGGTCTACACGCCGCAGCTGCTGCCCGACGTGGCGCTGCTGGACGCCGAACTCACGCTCGGCATGCCGCCCAGGGTGACCGCGGCGACTGCGCTTGACGCGATGGTGCATGCGATCGAGGGCTATACCAGCCGGACGAAGAAGAGCCCGGTGGCCGACGCGCTCGCGCGCAAGGCGCTGGAACTGCTCGCCGGCAACCTGCCGCGGGTGCTGGCCGACGGCCGCGACGTCGAGGCACGCGCGGCCATGCTGCAGGGTGCGATGCTGGGCGGCATGGCCTTCGTCAACGCCTCGGTGGCGGCGATCCACGGCCTGGCCTATCCGCTCGGCGCACGCTTCCACGTGCCGCATGGACACGCCAATGCGCTGGTGATGGGGCCGGTGCTGCGCTTCAACCTGCGCGCAGCGACGGCGCTGTATGCGGAGCTCGCACCCTGCGTGCTGCCGGGCCGACGCTTCGACTCGGTGGCGGAAGCCGCCGAAGCCTTCGTCGCCACGATGGAGGGGTTGGCCGGCAGCGGCGGATTGGAAACCCGTCTGGGTGCGTTCGGAGTGAGCGGCGACGACATCCCGGCGATGGCCGACGAGGTGATCACCCAGATCCAGCGCCTGATCGACACCAATCCCTGCGACCTCGACCGGGACGACGTGAGTGCGATCTACCGCAGCATCCTCTGAGAAGGCGTGAACAAATTTCAGACGATCGAGGCGTGCGCCATGACCGAAGCGCTCAGATCGAGGATGGTTTTGCTGGCGAAGACGGCCGAGTGCGCGAAGGCGCTGGCCGAGCGCATGGCCTTCGGTGGTGAAGTGGCGCGCGGGCCTTGAGGGTGCCGTAGACATTGAATCGGTGCAGACCACGGCGGCGCAGTTGCGCGTTGGCGCACTCGACGCTGGCCGCGCGGGCCTTGTAGATGTCGGCGGCCTCGGCGGTCCCCATGCGGGTACGCCACTGTGCGACGGCCGCACTGTCGCGCTTCTTGGGCGGGTGCGGATCGATGGCCGGGTTGCGGCTGGCGGGCACGGGTACGTAAGGTTCGGTGCCGGCGGCAGTGAGCGCCTCGAGGTGCTCAAGCTTGGCAAAGCCGCCGTTGGCCAGCCACTGGGCGGGGGTGCGACCGTAGCGCCGGCGCAGTTGGGCGTGCATCGGCGCCAATTGCTGCATGTCGGTGCCGGCTTTAGTGAGCGCGACCGCAGCGATGATCTCAACACCCTGGCCGACGTCTTCGCCGACCCGCAGGTGCAGGCGCGCGGGCTGAAGGTGACGATGCCGCATGCGGTCGCCGGCCAGGTGCCGCTGGTGGCCAGCCCGATGAAGCTGTCGGCGACCCCGGTCGACTACCGCCTGCCGCCGCCGATGCTGGGCGAGCACACCGACGACATACTCGCCACCACCCTCGGCCTCGACGCGGCGGCGATCGCCCGCCTGCGCGCGGACGGGGTGGTGTGAGGCTGTGCCGATGCGCGTTCCCCGCACCCGGCTCGCATGCCGATTTGCGGCCGGCGGGCCTGGCGACGTAGTCTGATCGACGCGAGACGACGGCGGGGCGTATCCTCCCGGCTCGACGGGAGGACAACGGATGGAATTCGCGAAAATCTTCATCACCCTGGCTGCGCTGATCAACCCCTTCGGCGCGATCCCGGCCTTCATCGGCCTGACTCAGGGCCAGTCGGCGCTCGAGCGCCGGCGCACCGCGCGCACCGCGGCGGTGGCGAGTTTCATCGTGATCGCGGTCACCGCGGTCGCCGGCCAGTACCTGCTGGCCGGCTTCGGCATCACCGTGCCCTCGCTGCAGGTCGGCGGCGGCGTGCTGCTGTTCATCGTCGCGATCTCGATGTTCAACGCCCAGCCGGCGCCCAGCCGCAGCACGCCGGAGGAAGCCGACGAGGCCGCGGAGCGCGCCAACATCGCGGTGGTGCCGCTGACCATCCCGCTGCTCACCGGTCCGGGGGCGGTGAGCACGGTGATCATCTACGCCGACCAGGGCACGGGCACGGTGCTGATGCTGCTCGGCGCCGGCGTGCTGATGGGCGGCGTGGTGTGGCTGGCCTTCAGCCTGGCCGGGCCGATCAGCCGGCTCGCCGGGCGCACCGGGCTGAACATCATGACCCGGCTGATGGGCCTGGTGGTCGCGGCGCTGGCGGTGGAGTTCATCGCTGCCGGCATCCGCGCCTACGTGACGGCCTGAGCGGGCAGGCCACGGCCGCGTCCCTGCCGCCGGCCGCCAGGCGTCGCCGCGGCGAGCGGGGCGGACAAGCTCAGCGCGCCCCGTCGGCGACGATCGCCGCCACCTGCTCGCCGATCGCCAGCGCCGCGGTGAGGCCGGGCGACTCGATGCCGTACAGGTGCACCAGCCCCGGCGTGCCGTGCGCCGCCGGGCCGTCGATGCGGAAGTCGGCGTCGGCCTCGCCCGGGCCGACGATCTTCGGGCGCACGCCGGCATAGCCGGGCTGCAGCCGGCCCGCGTCGAGCGCCGGCCACCAGCGCCGGATCGCGCTGGCGAAGCGCGCCGCGCGCGCCGCATCCACCGTGTAGTCGGGCGCGTCGATCCATTCCACGTCGGGGCCGAACTTGGCCTGGCCGCCCAGGTCCAGGGTCAGGTGCACGCCCAGCCCGCCGGGTTCCGGGATCGGGTAGATCAGGCGCGAGAACGGCGCCCGGCCGGCGTAGCCGAAATACACCCCGCGCGCGTAATGCGCCTGCGGCGCCTGCGCCGCGGCCGGCGCGCGGATCGCGCGGCCGAGTCCCGGCGCGTCCAGGCCGGCGGCGTTGATCACCCATTTGGCCCTGAGCTCGGCCGCCGCCTCGCCGCCGGTGCACAGCACGATGCCGTCGGTCGCCGCATGTCCTTCCAGCACCGGGCTGCCGAGCGCGAGCATGGCGCCGTGGCGCTCGGCCTCGCCCAGCAGGGACAGCATCAGGCCGTGGCTGTCGACGATGCCGGTCGAGGGCGACAGCAGCGCGCCGCGGGCGGCGAGCGCGGGCTCGAGCGCGGCGAGCTCGTCGGCCTCGATCAGGCGCAGGTCGCGCACGCCGTTGGCGTGAGCGCGTTGGGCGATCGCCTGCAGCGCCGGCAGCTGTGCTTCGGTGCTGGCGACCACCAGCTTGCCGCAGCGCGCATGGCTCACGCCGTGCTCGGCGCACCACGCGTACAGGCGCCGGCGGCCTTCCACGCACAGCCGCGCCTTCAGTGAACCCGGCGGGTAGTACAGCCCGGCATGGATGACCTCGCTGTTGCGCGCGCTGATGCCGGTGCCGAAGGCGGTCTCGCGCTCGACGATCACGACCTCGCGCCCGGCGCGGGCGAGGCTGTGCGCGCACGCCAGGCCGACCACGCCGGCGCCGATCACCACGGTGTCGACTGTTTCCATCTTTGCGGGCCGGCCCGGTGCGCGGGTGCGCGACTGCCGGCGGGAATGCGGGGTTCCGGTTGTAGCAGATCGCCGGGCCGGCTGGAAAGGGGCAGCGGCCGCGCATGCGCGGACCTGCGGCGAGCCGGCGCGGACGGGCTGGCGACCGGCGTGCGGATTCCCGGACGAGGGCGGTCGACGCGTTCCGGGATGTCGCGCCGACGGTCCCTGCCAGCCGCCGGCCTGGGCCCGGGAAGGCCCGCCGGATCAGGGAAAACGCTGAGCACCACGGTGGTGCGCAGGTGGCACGGCAGTTGCTAAAGTCCCGTGGTCCGCTGATGGGCAAATAATCAAGACTTATCAAATGGAGGAGCGTTCGATGAAATCCCTGATCCGCAAATGCGCACTCGGCACCGCCTTCGTCGCGATGACCAGCGCGGCATCCGCCGCCACCTTCGTCAACGTGCTGACCGGCGGCACCAGCGGAGTGTATTACCCGCTCGGCGTCACCCTGTCCCAGGTCTATGGCGAGATCATCCCCGACAGCAAGGTCCAGGTGCAGGCCACCAAGGCCTCGGCGGAGAACCTCAACCTGCTGCAGGCGGGCCGTGGCGAGATCGGCTTCTCGCTCGCCGACTCCGTCTCCGACGCCTGGAAGGGCAATCCCGATGCCGGTTTCACCAAGCCGCTCGACAAGCTGCGCGCGATCGCCTCGGTGTATCCGAACTACATCCAGATCGTCGCCCTGGCCGACGCCAACGTGAAGACGCTCGCCGACCTCAAGGGCAAGCGCATCTCGGTGGGCGCGCCGCGCTCGGGCACCGAGATCAACGCGCGCGCGATCCTGAAGGCCGCCGGCCTGTCGTACGAGGATTTCGCCAAGGTCGAATACCTGCCCTTCGGCGAGTCGGTCGAGCTGATGAAGAACCGCCAGATCGACGTCACCCTGCAGTCGGCCGGTCTCGGCGTGGCGGCGCTGCGCGACCTGTCGGCGGCGGTCAAGGTGAATTTCGTGCCGGTGCCGGCCGAGGTGGTGGCCAAGGTCGGTGACCCCGCCTACCGTCCGGCGGCGGTGCCGGCCAACACCTACGAGGGCCAGGGCGCCGAGGTGCCGACGGTGGCGATCAACAACCTGCTGGTGACCCACGAGAAGGTGAGCGAGGACGTCGCCTACCAGATGACCAAGGGCATCTTCGACAACCTCGAGCGCCTGGGCAACTCGCACTCCGCCGGCCGCCAAATCAAGCTCGAGAAGGCCACCGACGGCCTGCCGATCCCGCTCCATCCGGGCGCGGAGAAGTTCTACCGCGAGAAGGGCCTGGTGAAGTAAGTCCTTCGTCCCTCCGCCCGGGCGCGCCTTCGTCCGCCCGGGCGGCCCCGCCGTCGTCCCCGTTCCGGAACCGCCATGAGCTTATCCGTCCATTCGCCTGCCGCCGAAGCCGGCAAGGGCATGCTGCGCGTCGTCTTCTACAGCGCGATCCTGTTCTCGGTCTTCCAGCTCGTCACCTCCGCCTTCAGCCCGCTGTCGAGCACCGTCGTGCGCGCGCTGCACGTCGGCTTCCTGCTGCTGCTGACCTTCCTGCTCCATCCCTGGAAGGGCGGGCAGGGGCGCACCAGCGTGCTGACCAAGGCGGTCGGCTTCGGCGCGCTGCTGCTGTCGGGCTACCACTGGATCTACGAGGCCGACCTGGTGCAGCGCGCTGGCGAGCTGACGCAGGCCGACATGGTCGTGGGCGTGGTCACGCTGGTGCTGGTGTTCGAGGCCGCGCGCCGCATCATGGGGCTGGCGCTGCCGCTGATCTGCCTCGGCTTCCTCGCCTATGCGCTGTTCGGCGAGTACCTGCCGGGCGACCTCGCCCACCGCGGCTACGGGCTGGACCAGGTGGTGAGCCAGCTCGCCTTTGGCACCGAGGGCATCTACGGCACGCCGACCTACGTGTCCTCGTCCTACATCTTCCTGTTCATCCTGTTCGGCGCCTTCCTCGAGCAGGCGGGCATGATCGACCTGTTCACCAACTTCGCCCTCGGCACCGTCGGCCACACCAAGGGCGGCCCCGCCAAGGTGTCGGTGGTGTCCTCCGGCCTGATGGGGACGATCAACGGCTCGGGGGTGGCCAACGTCGTCACCACCGGCCAGTTCACGATCCCGCTGATGAAGAAGTTCGGCTACAAGCCGGCCTTCGCCGGGGCGGTCGAGGCCACCAGCTCGATGGGCGGGCAGATCATGCCGCCGGTGATGGGCGCGGTCGCCTTCATCATGGCCGAGACCATCAACGTGCCCTACGTCGAGATCGCCAAGGCGGCGGCGATCCCGGCCATGCTCTACTTCTTCACCGTGTTCTGGATGGTGCACCTGGAAGCCGGGCGTGCCGGCCTGAAGGGCCTGCCGAAGTCCGAATGCCCCGACCCGTGGGCGGCGATCCGCGAACGCTGGTACCTGCTGCTGCCGCTGGCCGGGCTGGTGTACCTGCTGTTCGCCGGCTTCACGCCGATGTTCGCCGGCATGGTCGGCCTCGCGCTGACCGTGGTGCTGCTGTTCGGCAGCGCGCTCGCGCGCCATCTCAACGGCACCTCGCTGCGCCTGCTGTTCTGGATCGCGCTCGGCCTGGCGTGCTCGGCCTTCGCCAAGGTCGGCATCATCGCGGTGGTGGCGGTCGTGGCGGTGCTCGCGGTGCTGCTGGCGCCGCGCGCCGACGGCCGCAGCACGCTGCGCCTGGCGGTGAAGGCGCTGGTCGAGGGCGCGCTGCACGCGCTGCCGGTGGGCGTGGCCTGCGCGCTGGTGGGCGTCATCATCGGCTCGCTGACGCTGACCGGCGGGGCCACCGCCTTCGCCGGCTACATCATCCAGATCGGCGACGACAGCCTGTTCGTGTCCCTGCTGCTGACCATGCTCACCTGCCTGGTGCTCGGCATGGGCATCCCGACCATTCCCAACTACATCATCACCAGCTCGATCGCCGCGCCCGCGCTGCTCGAGCTCGGCGTGCCGCTGATCGTCTCGCACATGTTCGTGTTCTATTTCGGGATCATGGCCGACCTCACCCCGCCGGTCGCGCTCGCCGCCTTCGCCGCGGCGCCGATCGCCAAGGAGAGCGGCCTGAAGATCGGCGTGCGCGCGGTGCAGATCGCGATCGCCGGCTTCGTCGTGCCCTACATGGCGGTGTATGCGCCCGAGCTCATGCTGCAGGGCGACAAGGACCTCGCCGCGACCCTGTACGTGGTGTTCAAGGCCCTGCTCGCGGTGACGCTGTGGGGCACCGCGGTGGTCGGCCACTTCCGCTCGCCGATGAACCCGCTCGAGCGCGTGCTGGCCTTCGTCGCCGCCTCGCTGCTGGTGGTCGCGCTGCCGATCACCGACGAGCTCGGCTTCGGCCTCGCCGCGCTGGTGATGGGCTGGCACGTCTGGCGCTCGCGCAACGTGCAGGCGCTCACCGTCTGATGGCGCTCTGCCTCGCCACCGCCCTGGCCACGGCGACCGTCGCCGCGAACGCGTTCACGCTGGCGTGGACGCATTCGATCGAGCGCGTGCGCTGGGAGGAGACGTGGCGGGTGGAGGGCCAGGCGCTGGTGCTCGACACCGTGCGCGTGCGCGGCCACGGCGCCGGCATGGAGCCGGCCGCCGGCGCGGTGCTGCGCGACGGGGCGTGGACCTGGCATCCGCGCACCCGCCATGCGCTGCTGCGCCTGACGCGCTCGGTGCACACCGTCGACTACGAGTGGTGCGAGGACGGCCGGCCGTGCGTGCCGCTGTCCGCGCTGCTGCCCTCCGATGGCGGCGTCACCGAGCTGCGCGTGTGCCCCGCCGCAGCGGGCCGCTGAGCGCGACACGATGAACCGCGCATCGCGCCGTCCCGTGCTTCGTGCCCTGCGCGTGCTGCTGCCGCTCGCCCTCGCCGTCGTCGTGCTGTGGGCGGTTCACGCGTGGCGGCTCGCCGCCGGTGTGGACGAGATCGCGCGCCATGCCGGGCAGCGCCTCGCCCTGCTGTCGGCCAGCCTCGACGCCGAGCTGCTGCGCTTCGAGAGCCTGCCCGCGGTGCTCGCCCGCCATCCGGTGCTGCCGGCGCTGCTCGCCGCTCCGGACGATGCCGGTCTGCGCGCGCAGGCCAATGCCCTGCTCGAGGACGTCAACGCGCGCACCGGCGCGGCCATGCTGTACCTGATCGGCCCCGACGGCGACACGCTGGCGGCGAGCAACTGGCGGCGCGCGGATTCCTTCGTCGGCGAGAACTACGCCTTCCGCCCCTATTTCCGCGCCGCGCTCGCGGGCGGCGCGGGCAAGTTCTTCGCCGTCGGCGCCACCACCCGCGTGCCCGGCTTCTTCATCGCCCATCCGGTGCGCGACGCGCGCGGCGTGGCCGGCGTGCTCGCGGTCAAGGTCGAGCTCACCCAGCTCGAACGCACCTGGGCCGAGAGCGGCGAATCGGCGCTGGTGGTCGACCGCCACGGCGTGGTGGCACTGTCCTCGAACCCGGCGTGGAAGTTCGGCGCGCTGTCGGCGCTGTCGGCCGCCTCGCGCGCGGAGCTGGCGCAGACGCGACAGTACGACGCCGAGGCCCTGGCGCCGCTGCCGCTGGTCTGGCACGAGACGGGGCGGGCGACGATCGGCGGTCGCGAGTTCGTGGTCGGCAGCCGCGCCCTCGACTGGCTGGACTGGCGCATGCTGATGCTGATCGACACCTTGCCGGCCCATGCCGCCGCGGCGTGGACCGCCACCGGCGCCGGCCTGCTGCTGTGCGTGGTGGCGGCGGTGGCGCTGTACTGGGCGCAGCGCGCGCGCCGGCTGCG